>JAFGIF010000111.1 GCA_016929755.1 Deltaproteobacteria bacterium
GTGTCTGACCGAAAGCACCGCACAGGGAGCTTTCTTGACAACCTTTTCGGCCGTAGATCCGAACAGCACATGTTTCAAACCGGTGCGGCCGCGGGTGCCGATTACGATCAGATCAACTGCTTCGTTTCTCGCAAACTGGATGATCTCAAAAAAAGGAATTCCGTGCAGTATATAGGTATCACAGCGCATATCAGAAGGAATCTTGGTAGTTATTATCTCTTCAATCCGCTTGGTCGCGCTCTGCTCAAACTCGGCATAAAGCTGAGGCAGCATGCTCGGGCTCAGATTGAATTCAGAGAAATCAGTAAAGTCCTGCAGGACATGCAGTAAATACAGCCTGGCGTTATAAAGCTTATTCAAGTCGATCGCATACTCCAGGGCATATTGGGCTGAATCACTGAAATCGGTGGGTATCAATATTTTGCTGATCATGAACCTAATAAGTAAGATTGATCTTTGCATTGTCAATACCTGCAGGGCTTGCCACTCGTATTGGGCTTGGTATATGGTAAGACCGATGAAACGGCGAACAGTAACCTTGATAAGTGCTCTGCTCTATTTCGCCTGGGGGTGTGCCGGCGTCCATGTCCCTCTAACCCAGGAGTTCCCCTTTCGAGCTGAATTCGACCTCGACGGGAGTATTCAGGGAAAAAAGATTCATTACGGCGGAGCAGTTGTGCTTGTGTCGCAAACCCAGGGTCTGGCCCAACTGTATGGGCCGGGAGGTCTGGCCCTGTACACATTGAAATTGGAGGAAGGCCTGATAACGATTGACGATGTGTGGGGAGTACCATTAGCGCAGTATGAAATTCCGCGAACTGACCTGATTGGTCTCATGGCGGGAATTGCGCCTAGTGGGCCGTATCTGTTCAAACGGGAAAAACTCTCATCGCAAATATTAACCTACACCTGGGGCAGTCTTGTGCTCGATAAGCGTTTGCTGCCGGAAAAACTCCATATACGGAAAAGCGATGGGCTGGATATCTGTTTCGAGCCGCAGGGACAGACAATAAAGTTGAATATCTTCCATGGTTCTGATACATTACAGTTGTCATTATCCGTAATTCAAGGCGGCAGATGGTAAAGCCTGATGTTTTTTTAGTTTCATCACCTAGTAGAGGACTGATATGATTACGATTACCTGTCCGGTGTGCGGAACCAAAGTTGTCTGGGATGATTTTCAACCATCTGATTTTCGATGCCCGAAGTGCAGGGAAAATCTTAATCTGCACCGCTCACTGAAAGACAACCTGGAGCGTCGTGAGATGGAGACCACTGGCAGAAAATATCACTGTCCCCATTGCTACGGCCTGGTGTCGAGCAGATGGTTCACCAAGTGCCCCCACTGCGGCTACTGGCTTTTCGGCAAGTTCAACTTTCATGGCAAATGGTATTTCATTGTTTCCGTTATCATTGCCTATCTTGTATTCAGCGCATATTTTCTTATATATATACGCTGATCTACCCAAATAAAGGGTAAACAAATCGTGGTCAGTCCGGAAAAAATCAAGGCCCTGGAAGAAAGAATGCAATCTTTAAAGATTTATGAAAAAGACCTGCTTGAAAAATTCGTGCATTCTCAAGGCAGGGGGGGGCAAAAACTCAACAAGTCCTCAAGCTGTGTGTGGTTGAAGCATGCTCCCTCCGGGATTGAAGTTAAGTGCCAGAAAGACAGAAGCCAGGCCATGAACCGATTTTTCGCCCGCCGTATACTGGCTGATAAGATTGAAGCAATGCTCAGGGGTAAGGACAGCGAGCAGGCCATAAAGAGAGAGAAGCTCCGCCGTCAGAAAAAGAAGCGCAAAAACAGGGCCAAAGAAAAGGTTGCAATCGATTCTCATTAGTAAATTATTGCTTCAGCCGCTCAAATATTAAATAGAATCATCAAATGGTTCAGTGCTTGAAAAAAAATCCTGACCGGTTATTAATTGAAGAGTCTTTAATAATGAATCCGTTATGTTTTCTATAAAAAGGGGAAGCTGATGAAGATCACAAATCGTACCATGATCATAGTGTTTTTTGTGATTATTGTACTGGGGTTGCTGTTTGCCTTCCGTGAGAATCTGAAATGGAGAATTGTTGCGTGGTATTTAGGCATGCCCCAGCCCCAATATTCGGTAGAGGTCGAACGGGATATTATGATTCCCATGAGCGATGGGATCAACCTTGCTGCAGATATATATCGGCCTGACGCGCAAGGTCCTTTTCCGGTGATTGTAACCAGGACCCCCTACAACAAGAGCAATCCCTTTCACAAGTATGAATTCGCAGGCCGTATGTTTGCCTCCCAGGGGTTTGTGTTTGTGGTGCAGGATGTGCGTGGAAAATATAAATCAGAGGGTGAGTATTATCCGTATATTAACGAGGCCTCGGATGGGTTTGATACTATTGAATGGGCCGGTACCCGCTCCTGGTCGTCGGGCAAGGTTGGTACGTATGGTTTTTCATATTACGGTTCCACCCAATGGCTGGCATCGGCTTCCGGCAGTAAATATTTGAAAGCCATGGTGCCGATTGTTACCAGCCAGAATGTCTACCCTCGTTGGATTTATAACGGGATATATCGCATCAATGATATTTTGGTCTGGCACTATGAAAATGCCCTGCGAGAGGCCCGGCCTGGAGAGAATGTCGACTGGGACAGAGCTGTGAAGCACCTGCCGTTGATCGAGGCTGACGACGTTCTGGGAGAAGACATTCCCTTCTATAATGACTGGATCTTTCACCCTGTTCCGGATGCTTACTGGGAGCGGATCAGCGTCGATGATAAGATAAGCAGGATCACCGTTCCGGCTCTGCTCATCGGCGGGTGGTATGATTACTATCTTGACCTGATGTTCGCTGATTTTATTCGCATGCAGCAAGAGGCCGGCAGCCCTGAGGCCCGCCGAAGCCAGATCATCATCGGTCCCTGGACCCATGTTACAACCTCGAAGTTTGAGGATGTCGACTTCGGTAAACAGGCCGGATTTATGCAGCAGATAGGGACAATTCTCGACTGGTACCGCTACTGGTTAAAAGGGGAGGCCGTATACAATTTCAGCCTGGGCCCCGTGCGGATATTTGTGATGGGAAAAAATGAATGGCGTACAGAGAAACAGTGGCCCCTTAGGCGGGCCTTCAATGTTAAATTTTATCTGCACAGCAGCGGTAAAGCAAATTCTGTTCCGGACGATGGGCTCTTGAGTCCGAAAATCCCCTGCAATGAGAGTTTTGATAATTTTGTGTATGACCCGGCAGACCCGGTTCCCTCAATCGGAGGGACATCGATTTATGGCAGTGCAAAACCTGGGCCCTGTGATCAGAGAGAGGTTGAAAGGAGAGACGATGTCCTGGTCTATACTTCAGAGCCGCTTGAGGAAGACCTGGAGTTGACCGGCGAGGCGAAAGTTGTTCTTTTTGCATCCTCTTCCGCCAAAGATACTGATTTTAGTGCCAAACTCGTTGATGTGTATCCCGACGGCAATGCCATCAATCTAAAAGCGGCCGTCATTCGTGCACGGTTTCGAGAATCACTGGCAAATCCGGTATTTTTAGAAAAAGACAAGGTGTACCAGTTTGAGATCAATATTGGTGCCATCAGCAATGTGTTCAAGGCCGGGCATAAGATAAGGCTGCAGATAAGCAGTTCAAATTTTCCTGAATTTGGCAGAAATCTGAATACCGGGGCGCCGATCGGCATGACATCTCAGATGGAAAAGGCCCATCAGCGAATTTATCATGACGCTGATCAACCCTCATATCTGCTTGTTCCGATGATATTAAGCCCTAATTAGATCACACCCTTTTAATTGAAAACAGTATTGATCAAGGTGTGCAATAAAGCAGGGCTATCAGGTCCTGGCCTGCTTCATCCTCCAGTGTTCATACATCAGGGCAAGTATCCGGGCTATGTCATCCAGACGGTTGTACGTACGCAGGCCTTGATTGTTAAGGTCAGCCACGGCCTGGCTTTCCCAGGGGGTAAAATGATTGCCGATCAGCACCGGCATTCCGGTTTCCTGTTCCAGATCGCTGATTTCGAGGATAATCTTCTTTTCAATTTCCAAAAACAGCTTCATCACATCCTGGGTATCTTCATTGTGCATACCAGCTCTGCCGATTCCGTGCAGGATCAGGGCATCCACCTCACCCGAAAGCAGAATTTCCCTGGCCATACTTTTCAGCTTTTCGAAATCGAAAGCAAACCCCGATGCTCCGATATCAACCGGGTTTTTGGCAGAAGCGCGGGGCAGCAACCCCAGTTCCCGTAAATTATTTTGAACCTTTATGCTCAACTCGGGAACATTCAGCCCTGCATCTTCCAGACTGTCGGTAAGAGCCACACCCCAGGATCCGCCGACCGTGATTATGGCAACATTTCTGCCCTGCATGGGAGGACGTTCCACCAGGGCATGTCCTAAAGGAAGGAGCAGTTCCATGCTGGGAGAGTTTATAATGCCCGATTGACTGAGCAGGCCCTGAAAGACCTCTTTTCTGCCTGCCATAGCTCCGGTATGACTGCCGGCGGCCCGGGCAGCAGCCGGATTTTTACCCGCTTTGTATACAACCACTGGTTTGCGGAGGGTGACTTTGCGTGCAACATCGATAAATCGTCTGCTGTCGCGGATTGTCTCAATATACATCAGGATGGCCTCTACCTCCGGGTCTTGCCCAAAATGATCGAGAAAGTCTGTGATCGTCAGATCACACTCGTTCCCGGTATGAATAAATTTACCGACACCCATGCCGCGTGGGCAGCCGGCTGTGAGAAGATCGTAAAAGGCATAGCCGCCCTGGCAAACTCCGGCAAGAGAAGTCGGCAGCATGGTCTTTCCAGTTGCAGCCGCTGCAACAAAATGGGTATGCAGGTTGAATGTACCGCTGATGTTGGGACCCATAAGCCGCATACCGAAACTGTGTGCCAAATCAGTCAGTTCTTTTTCCCTTGATTTTCCTTGTTCGTCGATCTCAGAAAATCCGGCTGTAATGATCGTAGCTCCCATGACACCCTTCTGTCCGCAGGCTCTCAGAATATTTTCGATGACCTTTTTCGGAGTAGTCAAAACCGCCAGATTTACCGGGGCCTCGATATCGCGGATATCCTTATAGGCTTTCAGGCCGTAAACATTGTTGACACTGGGGTTTACCGGGTAGATCCTTCCCGGATAGTCATGCGACAGCAGGCCTTTCATGATAAACGATCCCCATGAAGATGGTTTTTCACTTGCGCCGATTACAGCCACGGAAGCCGGGTTTAGAAAAACATTCAAGTCGACCGATTGTTTCATGCTTTCTCCCTAATGACGACGAATCTCAGTATGGATTCTTTTCATGTATGCAATTATTTGTTTTAATGGATAAATATACTAACACATGCAAGGTTTTCCGTATAGGGGTTATGGTGAAGATGACGCTGAAATGCAAATATTTGAGGATCGTCAGCAGAATCGACTGATCAGCGATAGCGTTCGATCACCTCATAGAATTCCTGTTTGTCTATATACATGCGCCTGTCTGCCAGCGTGAATACTTTTTCCGGCTCAGTCTCTTCTGAACTCGCCAGGCCGATGCTTACACGGATCGGGATGGTTTCTATTGTACCGTCCGGCCTGGTAGACTCTATATTGAGTTTTTGTTCGTCTTTGCGGATACGACCGATCACATTTTCTGATTGTGCGTAAGTACTCGAGGGTAAAAGAATTGCAAATTCATCCCCGCCAAAACGGGTCACGACATCTGTTTCACGGCATAGCGATTTCAGCATCTTGGCCACATTGATGATTATCTGATCGCCGGTTTCATGGCCGAAGCTGTCATTAATTCTTTTGAGGCCATTAATATCGACTATCATGATGGAGAAGGCAATATTGGAGAAGCGGTGGGCATTTGAAATCGATTTTTGATGTTCCTGGTTGAAATAGGAACGATTATATACCCCGGTCAGTCCATCGGTGCGCACCATCTTTTCCATTTGAATCATCAACAGCCTGTTTTGTGCCGCCCCTGATACCTGACCCAAAAATACGTTGATCAGGTCTTGAGATGACTTGTCCAAAGCCGGGCCCTTGATTATCAATTTGCCAATGACTTTCTGACCCCTGGTATGCATGGGGAAAACGTTCCAGATTTTCCGGGTCTGATCAGAAATTTCGGAGTGCTCCAGAACTCTTGTGTCGATCTTTTCCCGCAATATCCGATCGATGTCATTGTCAAGAAGTTTGGTTCTGTATTCCAGGATGATGCTCTGTTCACGTTCTTCAAGGCCTATAAATGCGGCGTTTTCCAGAATGCCGGGTCTGTTGCCCTCAAGTATAATGCCGAATCCATGATCGGCAAACAGGCCGTTGAGCTGTTGCAGTATGAAAGAGAAAAGGGAATCAACCGACTGGAATTGTTGGAGCAGGGAGGTGGTTTCAAGCAACGAGAGGAAAACCTGATTTTGTCTGAGAATGGTCTCGTTGTTTTGGCTGATCTCCTTTTCTTTCAGCCTGGACTCAGCCAGGGCAAGGTTAAGATTTTCAGTGCGAAGTTTAACCTCATCTTCCAGATTTTCAAAGAGTTGGGCGTTATGTATATATGGGCTGAGCATGTGGCCAAGCTCTGACAACAGTTCTTTTTCACGGCGAGAAAAAGAAAATCCATCAACTTTTATACCCAGGACAAGCATGGCAACAATATTTTTATGGGAGAATACCGGCACAACTATTTCGGCTTGTTCTAACCAACTAAGGTTTTTCAGGGTTGAGTCCTTGACGGGCATTTTTTGTTCGAGGATGTCCCGCCCGACCAAGCTGTGTTCCTGATTGCATATCTGGACAAGCGAATGATTTATGGCAAGGGATACCGGCTGATCAACAGCAGTTGTTTCTATTGAACTGGAAAACAACCCTTTTGAGAGATAGGTGTTCCGTTTGCTCCAACCGCGAAATTTGCCTTCGTTTTTGTTGTAGTAGGCAAAGGTGAAAGATGCACTTTTGAGAAACCGAAAGGACCAGTCGCTGAGTATCTGATAGATAACCGCAATATGGTGGGTTTGTGATAATTTTACCATAAGCATTGTGTAGCTTTTTTGCAGATCATCATGGTAGCTTCTGATGAAAAGGTTTAAGACAGCAAGCCAGATCTTTCGGACCGGGTTGAATAGAGCCGCCACGATAATTATACCAATAAGAAGCCTGAGCATTTCTTGTCCTTGAGGCACAAACACCCATGGAATGAGGCCAATTGGCAGGAGAAAAAGCATCAGTCCCAGCCAGAAAAAGGCTGTCCTGATGTGTTGTAACGCTATGTACAGGTTATACTTAAGCAGACCGTAGGCCAGAAACAGCAGGGGTATAAAGCTGAATGTGCCCATAGGATAGATTTCATATCCGTATAAGGCAGGAGTATTTGTCAGGCTGAGAGCGGCAGCGCTGAGAAATCCGAGCAGTACATATTTCAGGGTGTTCTTCTTATGGGGATTGCCTGTGCGACGATATTCCTTCAGGAGTATGTATATCCCGAAGAAAAAAGCGACCATCCAGATACTGCTCATTACGTCGTAGAGAAAAGCTTTTTTGGCAAAGAATCCCCAGTAATAAGTATACATCCCCTGGATGTAGTATTTTGTCTGGGTGAGGATGGCCATGATTGCCCCGAATGCATACATGAGATAGACCAACCACCAGCCACTCTTTTTGCCCGTTACCAGATACAGCAGGTGAATATGGCATCCGCCCAGGAAAAGGGTAAGGAAGATATGATCGATGCGGGAAATTCTCAAAGCAAGCAATGGGTCGTTGATGATTCCGATCAGGAGAATATCAAGATTTAAGGTGGCATAGCACAGACTGATTATACTCAGCAGCAAAATCTCTGTCCTGTTGTTTTCTATCCCGATGATAATAATTGATATAAACGCAGCGCATATAAATGACAGAAGTGCCGGGATCGAATAAGGAGTAATCCGATCGAAAATATAGTTCAGATCGAAATCCTTGAGGATATAAAATGCTCCTATAGTTAATGAGATATACACGAGTGTTTCAATGAATTTTACCGAGTTAACTACCAGGCGCTGTTTGAAGTAGCTGCGAATGGGGAATATCGCTGGGTAGAAGATCCCGAGGGCTATCAGAATCAGAAAGACAAAGGCGAACTCAAGAAATGGATAAATACCGTGCCCAATTAAAACCGGGGCTCCTCCTAAACATAACAGCACCGCTATGAACTGGCCTGAGAGGATGAAGGAATATTGGCGGCGTATGACAGGTTCGGACTGACTCTGCCTGAACCGATAGCTCATGATTGTTCCGATTATCATCACAATGAAGATGGCTATCAGTAATATATTGAAGCCAACACCGTCTGGCCTGGCATATGGACCGGATGGAAACTGAATCAATGCATGGGAAAAGAATTTTTCGAATGGCGTAAGCGGTATGAGGGCAAAACTGATCAAATAGAATAGAATAATAACCTTTGACCGCCCTTTGCCTACAAGCGAGAAAAACAAGTGGGCCGAAATGCCGATCAGGTTGACGAGGCAGATTTGATTGAGGAGTTTTATGTGATACAAAGAGTGTGCTGGTAAGAGTATCAGTACTATGGTTTGGAAATTCAATAATGCCCAGAGAATGCACATCAGCGAGAACAGAAAGTAGGTATTTGTAGTTGTTCCTTTTTTTATGCTCACGTAAGCAAGAACAATACAGCTCGCAAGGGAGATCATGTGTATAATACCATATGAGAACATCCATGTGAAAAATGACTGTAGCTGTATCTGATGCAAGTGGATTATTACAATTCCGAAATCATACATAAACGGAACTGATATAGCGGTAATGATCAGCATTACCAGGAATTTTCTTTTGAGCAGAGGCTCATTAGTCTGATGCACTTCATGATGGATAATTCCATACGCGATCAGAAAGAGGGGAATAAAACTGAAGAACATGGGGTTCACGATAGAAGGAAATAGAAGACTCAATCCGTATAAAAGCAGTAGTAGGCAGACGCCTACACCGGTACATATTATTTCAAATATCTGTTTTTTGATTGCTGAAAAATCCAGAGAGATAAGGAAAAAGAAATTGCATACCACTACACCCAAGGGATAAAGAGTGAGCACCTTATTCCAGCTTTCAACACCGAAGTATATGAACAGTAGCACTACTGAGGCAACAACATAGAGTATACCCAAAAGCCTGTCGTGCTTCTGTTCAAGCATGTGAAAGAGCAAATTTGTACTTACGGGGACAATGAAGACAATGATCGGTTGGATGATATCCAATAACATGTGCTGGCCTGGATTGATGCTGAGACCGAGAAATGAACAGGTTGTAATAACCAGTAATATACTGATGATTGATAAATGCCGACTAATCACGTTTTCACGCAATTGCCTGATTGA
>JAFGIF010000112.1 GCA_016929755.1 Deltaproteobacteria bacterium
GCCAGTATTATTTGCATAGGTGCATAGATTAAGAGAAATTAAAGCGTGTGTCAACTCGATGCGATTGTAATCGACGATCAATCTCAGGTTCTTGAACTGAAAAAACGCGGTGCAGCCGCAGGTTTGGGTTTATATTTCATGAGGGATGACCTGTTTTTTCTCAATGTCTGGATCTTTCCGTCCACCACATCCATGCCCTCCTGTACAGCGCACAACAGGGCGGATTGGATTTTCTGAATATCCGCCATGAGATCGATTGCTTTTTGCCCCAGAGAGTTCAGACCATGGCGTGAAATGATTTCATCGGTTTTAGCCTGGATTAAAACAGATTGCTGGAGATGTTTTTCAAGATCAGTGATATCCCCCCTGACAAGTGCGTCCTTCTGCCGTTCACACAGGGCTCTCCATTGTGTAAGATAGCCTATAAGGTTTTTTTGTGGATTATCGTCTGCCATGATTTTTTCATTTCCTGGAGATGACCGAGTACTTCATCTACCATAGCGACGCTGCTGCGATACTGAGCGTCTACCAGACGTCTGATCATGTAATTGTATAAGGAATCAAGATTGTATGCAATTTCACCCGCCTCGAAGTTGAGGCTTGAAGCAAGTTCCCACAAAACATTCTGGGCCTTGGTCAACATTTCATTTTGCTTGCCCATGTTTTGTGAGACAATGGCCTCTCTGGCCTGTTTGAGGAAATTGATTGCCCCGTCATAACACATGATGATCAGCGTGCCCTGGTCGGCTGTCTGGACCTGGGCTTTTTTGTAGGCTTGAAAAGCTCCACTAGCGTTCATTGTATACCCTTATACCCCCGTGTCAGATGCTATAATCCTTATCGGAGACGCCGTTATTTTCTTTAGGTGTTTATAATCATGACATTTTAACAAAGGTTTCCTGTTGTTCGGGAAGTAAAGCTATTAAATGAGGTGTTTCTCTGCAGTGACTAGGTATTCAGGGCCTGTTTGATCCGGTCCAATCCCTCCACAATGGCTTTTTCGGACATGGCAAAAGAAAGCCGGAAATGGGTTTTCGAGCCGAATCCTTCGCCGGGAACCACGGCCACGTGTGCATTTTCCAGCAGGAACTCAGCCAGCCTGGAAGCACTGCCGAAGCGGTCCATGTGGCCCTGGATCGAAGGGAAAGTGTAAAATGCGCCCTGGGGTGTAATAAGCTCAAAGCCGGGGATATCATTGATTTTATCAACGATAAGATTCCTGCGTTTTTCAAAGATCCCACGCCTTTCTTCTACGAGACTCTGATCACCCATCAGTGCCGCAATCGTTCCTTCCTGGGAGAAGGTCGTAGGATTGGATGTGCTCTGGCTCTGCAGCCGTGTCATAGCCTTGATTACATCAGGATTGCCGATACAGTAGCCGATTCTCCATCCGGTCATGGCATATGTTTTGGAAACACCCTGGATGATAAATGTTTTTTCAGCCACCTCGGGAGAAATCGTGGCCACGTTGAAGAATTCGGCTTCGTCGTAGATAAGCTTCTGATAAATATCATCGGATATGATCTGGATATCGTGTTTCACACAGAGTTCGGCGATTGCTTCCAATTCCTGCCTGTCAAAGAGCATGCCGGTCGGGTTTGATGGAGAGTTGATGATAATCCCTCTGGTTTTGTTGCTGATGGCCGCTTCCACCTGATCGGCCAGAAGTTTCATGCCAGTTTTGGTGGTATCGATAAAGACCGGGGTGCCCCCTGCTATCTCGATCATGGGCGGATAGGAAACCCAGTAGGGTGCAGGGCAGATGACCTCGTCCCCCTGTTCGAACAACGTCAGGAAAAGGTTGTACAAACTGTGCTTGGCGCCGCATGAGATAATGACGTTTTCCGGTTTGTAGCTCAGAGCATAATCTGTCCGGATTCTCTCGCAGACGGCTTCCTTCAGTGCAACGGTTCCACCCACTGGCGTGTACTTGGTCTTGCCTTTATTCAAGGCCTCGATTGCAGCTTCTTTGATATGATCGGGTGTATCGAAATCGGGCTCGCCAGCACCGAATCCTATGATATCCTGGCCCTGAGATTTCAGTTCCTGGACTTTTGCGGTAATTGTCAGGGTTGGCGATGCAGGGATGTTTGTAACAAGAGTTGAGAGCTTCATATCTATTCCTCCCCGTAGTAGTTATACCTTCATATGCGGAAATTTTTCTTTTAATTTTATCAGAACAGCCTCCGGAACCAGGCCTTCAACAGACCCTCCGGCGGCGGCCGTGGTTTTGATAATGGTGGAACTGACAAACAGATTGTTGAAATCGGTCATGAGGAAGAAAGTCTCAACCTCGTCATACAGCCTCCGGTTCATCAGTGCGAGCTGTAATTCCATCTCGAAGTCAGAGATTACCCTCAGCCCTCTCAGGATTCCACAGGCGTCTACCTTCTGAACATAGTCCACTAACAACCCTTCGAAGCTGTCTACTTCGATGCGGGGATTGTCTCCGACCGACTCCCTGATCATGGCAAGTTTTTCCTCGGTGGTGAACAGGTCGTTTTTCAGCGGGTTGTGACCTATGGCAATGATTACCTTGTCGAATACACACAGACCGCGATGAACAATGTCGAGATGACCATTGGTTATGGGATCAAATGAGCCGGGATGAACAGCCTTTTTGGGTTCCATGTTTAATCCTTTTGAATATACGTTATCATGGTATCACCATAGGAGCGGTTTTTCCAGGATTGAATCGTAATAAGCTCTTGCGGTGAATGTTCAAGTACCAGTATACCTCCTGAGTTCAGCAATTTATATACATGAGGAGCCAATTGGGAGGCAAGACCTTTATTATAGGGCGGATCTGCAAAAATCAGGTCAAACGAGCGATTGCAGACCTTGAGGTAAGAACGTATGTCAGCAGTGATAATTCCGGACTTTTCCAGGATGCCTAATGTTTTCAGATTTTTTTCAATCACCTTTGTGCATATACGCGCTTTGTCGACAAAGGTGGCACAGAGCGCGCCTCTACTGAGGGCTTCGATACCCAGATTGCCGCTTCCGGCAAAAAGATCGAGAACTTCTGCTCCCTCAATATTCATTTGCAGAGTTGAGAATATGGCTTCCTTCACCCGGTCAAGTGTCGGCCTGACTCCTCTTGAAGGACATTCAATTCTGCGCGAGCGATATATTCCACCACTGATGCGAATAGACATACCACGCTAGTCTATTGTATCCCACTCTTAGCGTCAACAGCCGGATGTGCAATAAACATATCTTTTCCTGTCGAACATCACCGGGATAATGATATGATATCGTTAAAAGAAAAAACCAATCTGTTGGTTTTTGATGTAGTGGGTTTTAAGTTTTAAGCGGCACCGGCAATCTCGTCCGTAATTTTGTTAACGGCCTCAACAGGATCGTCTGCCTGGCTGATAGGTCTGCCGATCACCAGCAGATCAGCGCCGGATGAGACAGCCATTGAGGGTGTGGTAATCCGGGCCTGATCGTCCTTGGTTGACCATTTCGGCCTGATTCCGGGAGTAATCACCGTCATCTCCTCTGGTATTTTATCGCGGATGGTTCCAAGGTCGGCAGCCGAACAAACCAGGCCGTCTATCCCGCATTGAGTTGCAA
>JAFGIF010000113.1 GCA_016929755.1 Deltaproteobacteria bacterium
ACCCGTCTGTTTGCGTATGTGAGAGTTTTTGCAGAAAAACATACTCTTAAGCATTGGGCTGACACGTTACATGAGATCATCGAAAGATTTTTCGATCCGGACGAAGTTTCCCAGCAGCAATCCCAACTCCTTGGCAGTGCGATTCGTGATCTTGCCGTAATCCAGGACAAAAGCGGATTTGAGCGCCTGATTTCATTCGACGTTGTCAAGGCGTATCTTAAGGGGCGCCTTGAAATCTCTCTCGAGGGCCGGGGCTTTATTTCCAGCGGGGTAACCTTCTGCGCCATGCTGCCAATGCGCAGTATCCCTTTCAGGATTGTTTGCCTTCTGGGAATTAACCATGATGCCTTTCCCCGCCAGCACATGTCCAGGCGGTTCGATCTCATGGCCCGCAAGCCCAGGCGAGGAGACCGTTCACGCCGGGATGACGATTTGTATTTGTTTCTGGAAGCCCTGCTTAGTGCCCGCAATATACTGTACATCAGTTATCTGGGCCAGAGCATGCAGGATAATTCAGAGATTCCACCATCGGTCGTGCTGAATTCCCTGCTGGACTATGCCGAACAGGCATTCTATTTACCCCAAGGTGCGGATATCAGAGAATCACTGGTGACAAAGCACTATCTCCAGGCCTTCAATCCCCGCTATTTTTCACCAGCTAATAAAATGTTCAGTTATTCCGGGGAAAATGCCGGGGCCGCCGCCAGCCTGATACAAGAGCCTGGCGCTCACAATGAATTTTTTACAGCCAAATTTCCCGACCCGGGGGATGAGTGGCGCCGGATCGATATCGATCAATTAAGGCGCTTTTTCAGAAGCCCGGTCGAGTATTTCTGTAAAAACCGCCTGGGGATGTGGATTGCAGATGATGCTGCCATAATGATCGAGAGGGAACCCTTTGATATTGCCGGCCTGGAGAAGTATTCCATGCTGCAGGATCTTGTCCGGATGAAGCTGGAAGGATCTGAAGAAGATATTGTCTATGACCTGATGAAGGCTTCAGGACAGATGCCATACGGCGAAATCGGCTCCAGCGCATACCGGGAGTTGGTAAAAACAGCCGATAAATTTGCACTGCGCCTAAAACGTTATCTGCCTGAGGGCGTGATTCAATCACGGCAGATCGATCTTGAGATAGATGATTTCAGGCTCACAGGCACACTGGCCGCAACACAAACCGGGGGGATGGTTGCCTACCGGCCGGCGAAACCCAAGGCCTGGGACTTCCTTGATCTCTGGATAGGGCATCTTGTGCTCAATGCCCAGGATGGTTGCGCTGCGCAGAGTTTTTATATCGGCAAGGAAAAGGGTTTTGCCTTTTCACCACAGGCTTGCGCCCGGGATCTGCTAGCCGAACTCCTGCAATTGTATTGGCAGGGACTTGCATGGCGGCTGCCGTTTTTCCCTCGCACATCCTTTGAATATGCTAAAGCTGTCCTGGAAAAGCATAAAGGAAGGCAGGATGCCCTTGAGTCGGCCCGTTTACAGTGGATGGGAAATTACTTTGAAAAAGGTGAGGCTGATAATTCATTCTACAGGATCTGTTTGGGCGATGCAGAACCACTCGATGATGAATTTGAGAGAGTTTCCCTGAAAGTTTTTGGGCCGCTGTTAGAAGCGCGTAGCGAGGTGAAGTGATGCAGGCACTTGATCCGGCACATGTGGATCTCGCTGGAATTCATCTGATTGAAGCCAGCGCAGGGACCGGAAAAACCTACACCATTGCATCTTTGTACCTGAGAATGCTGATCGAAAAGAGCCTGGGGGTCGAACAGATTCTAGTGGTGACCTATACGGTCCCGGCCACCGATGAACTCAGAAGCAGGATCCGCACCGGGATAAAACTTGCCCGGGATGCCTTTCTGGGTTGTGCAAGCGATGATCTGTTCCTTAAGCAATATGTTCAAAATACTGACGAGAACACCACAAAACAGGCAGTTAAGCGGCTCACTCATGCCCTGCAGCGTTTCGACCAGGCTGCAATTTTTACGATTCATGGCTTTTGCCAGCGTATGCTGCAGGAGATGGCCTTTGAAAGCAGCAGCCTTTTTGATGCAGAACTGATTATTGATCAAAGCGATATTCTGCAGGAATTTGCTGATGATTTTTTTCGAAGCAATTTCTATGGAAAAGATCTTGCGGCTGAATTTGTTGACTATGCCCTCAACAACGGCTGTGCACCCGGGGCTTTTGCCGGCCTGCTGAGAAAGGCAAGCCTGGATGTGATTCTTGTTCCGGAGCAAACCATGCCTCAATACGCTGTTGAACTCGCAAATTTCCGCGAAACTTTCGGGGTTGTTGAGGCCACATGGGTGCATGCAAAGAACGAGATTGAAACTATCCTTCTGAATTATGAGGGCCTGAATAGAAATAAGTACCGGCGCACAAGTATTCTGCAGTGGATCGATCAGATGCAGGGTTTTATTGATTCCGGGCGTCCATCGGTAAGCCTTTTCAAATATTTCAATAAGTTCGCTACCTCCGGGCTTCAGGAGGGCACTACGAAGGATGCAAAGCCGCCCGTGCATGAATTCTTCGATGCCTGTGAGAATTTTATGCAGGCAGCCAGGGCCCTGGAGCAAAAGATGCGGCTGCATGTACTCCATTTGAAAAATGAGCTTTTCACACAGGCCCGGCGGGAGTTTCCCCGTAAAAAAGAAAGCGCCGGAGTGTTTCACTTCGACGATTTGTTGCTGAAGATGCGCGACGCCCTGATTTCTGAAAAAGGAACGATTCTGGCGCAGGCCGTCAAGGAGAAATACCGGGCTGCCCTGATCGACGAGTTTCAGGATACAGATCCGGTGCAATACACCATTTTTCAAAAAATCTTCGCGGATGGGCCGTTGTTTTTGATCGGCGATCCCAAACAGGCCATCTACAGTTTCCGGGGTGCGGATATATTTACCTACATGGATGCGTCAAGCCGTGTTGCTGAGCGCAACAAGCATACCCTGCGCACGAACTGGCGTTCGGAAGATGGCCTGGTGCAGGCAATCAACACCCTGTTCAAGCGCACCTATCCGGCATTTGTTTTTAACGGTATCAGCTATGAAGGGGTGCGCTCTGCCGATAGGGGCGACATACAGGTATTTGCAGGGGATGCGAAGTGCCCGCTTAACCTCTGGTTTTTGCCTTTGGAAGGGCAAGATATCCTGACTCGAAGCCGGGCTGAAGACAAGATCGTGCGCGCTGTAGTACTCGAGATCCTTGATCTGCTATACGGAGGGCTTGAAAGGAAAATTTGCATAGGAGATCAGCCGGTTACGCCACGCGATATTGCCGTGTTGGTCCGGGAGCACTTTCAAGCCAGGGCGGTTCGGGATGAATTGTGTGCCCACACAGTGCCCTGTGTGCTATACAGTGACGAGACCGTGTTTGACAGCACCGAAGCCCTTGAAATGGAAATCGTGTTGCGCTCGATTTTAGAACCGGAGCACGAGGGATATGTGCGCTCGGCCCTGGCGACAACACTCATGGGGTATACGGCCGAAAAAATAGAATGTTTAAGTCGCGATGAGTCTGGCTGGGAAGAGTTGCTTCTGCGCTTCAGAGATTACCATGCGCTGTGGATCAAGGCCGGTTTCATGACTATGTTCAGAAATTTTCTTTCATTGAACAATGTGCGCGCAAGGCTGCTCGGGATGCGCCGCGGTGAGCGCAGGTTGACCAATATTCTGCATCTGGCGGAGCTGATCAATGGGGTCTCAATTGAAAAGAAACTTGGCATGCGCCAGAGCGTTACCTGGTTATCCAGGCAGCGCAATCCGGATATTCCCCGTTCGGACGAACATCAGCTCAGGCTGGAAAGTGATGAAGATGCCGTAAAAATTCTTACGATCCACAAGAGCAAGGGCCTTGAGTATCCGATTGTTTTCTGCCCCTTTACCTGGCGAAAATCCGAACTGGGGAGGCGCGACACATCCAACTTCATTTTCCACGATGAAGCAAAAGGTGGGGCCGCTACGCTTGAGCTCGGATCGGATGAAATCGATGAGCACAAATCACTGGCCGAGCGGGAAATTCTGGCAGAGAACATGCGGCTGCTCTACGTGGCGTTGACCCGCGCCAGGCATCGCGTCTATCTGGCCTGGGGCAAAATCAAGGATGCAGACACTTCGGCACCGGCCTATCTCTTTCACTTCGATCACGCCTCAGATGGCAACACTGAAATCGAAATGCTCTCAAAGATGAATCCGGATGATGAAACCATGCTGACCGATTTGAATGATCTTGTCCGTAAGGATCCGGCCGGCATCTGCGTATGTGACTTGCCGCATGGTTTGCCGGGCAGCTACAAACCATCTGTAAAGATCGAAACCGACCTGGTTGCCAGAACATTCAACGGTCAGATTGACCGCAGTTGGTCGGTTGCCAGTTATACCGCTCTTGTTTCCGGCAAACCTGTCATTCATGATGTGGCTGATTATGATGCGCCTGTTCTTGTAACGCCTCAGGCGCAGCCTGTCCCGGCCAAGAAACACGATGATATATTCAGCTTTCCCAGGGGTGCCGGGCCCGGAATCGCGCTTCACGCAATTATGGAAACTCTCGACTTTGCCTCCGGTGAATCTGAAAGAAGAAAATGTGTGGCAGACACCCTGGCTCATTACGAATTTGATGGCAGGTGGATCGAGCCTGTTCTTCAGATGGTCAACCGGGTTCTGGCCCTGCCGCTGATTACAGAAAGAGCGGATTTCAGTTTCTCGAAATTGACATCCAAGCAGCGTATTAACGAGATGGAGTTTTATTTCCCGCTGAAATTGATATCGAAACAGGATCTGATACGGATATTCTCCGGGTTCGACCTTGAAATTCCTCCAGAGTTTCCAACCATGATCGACAGACTGGTATTTCAGCCGACCCGTGGATTCATGCGCGGTTTCATTGACATGATCTTCTGCTTTGAAAACAGATATTATCTGGTTGACTGGAAGTCAAATTACCTGGGTGACAGCGTGGATGATTATCATCAGGGTCTGCTGAAGAATGTGGTGCTCAGGGAGTTCTATATTTTACAGTATCATCTCTACAGCCTGGCCCTTAACCGTTATCTTTCCAGGCGTATTGCGGGGTATTCCTACCGGGAGCATTTCGGCGGGGTATATTACATGTTTTTGCGCGGTATCGATCCCATAAAGGGCGTCGATTACGGAGTATACCGGATACGGCCATCGGCCGAACTGATTGAAGCACTTGATAATGTCCTGATTGAAGGATGATGAAATACACGAGCAGATCATACAAAGACCTGGCTCTACGCCAAGATCTTTTTGAACCGATCGATATCCATTTTGCTTACTTTATGGAGCGTATTTCCGGGAAGGAAAATTCGGTTCTATGGCTGAGCGCCGCCCTTTTGAGCAGGAATACCAGGGACGGGCATATTTGCCTCGATCTTGATAACCTTGCCGGTAAGGCACTGGGCGGGGATGAAGACATTCATCAATGTCCTGCCTGTCCTGCGCTGGATGAGTGGCTTGAACAATTGAGATCAACGCCCGTTGTGGGTGAGCCTTCCGGATTTGTGCCGCTCGTTCTTGACCCGCCCCGGCTGTATCTGTGGCGCTACTGGAATTATGAGACAAAGCTCGCAAACAAGCTTCTTTCGATGAGTTCACGTGAGAGCACAATCGACATGCTGCTTCTGAAAAACGGCCTGGAGAGGCTTTTCCCATCAGCCGGACCTGCTGTTATCGACTGGCAGAAGAATGCCGCAGCCCTTTGTTTGAAGAAGTGTTTCAGCGTTGTTTCCGGGGGGCCGGGCACCGGCAAAACCACGACCGTAACCCGGATTCTAGCACTGTTGCTCGAGCAGGACCAGAATCTTAACATTGCGCTGTGTGCCCCGACCGGCAAGGCTGCCGAACGATTGCGGAAAACTCTACAGTCGCTTGTCCCTGTGCTTGATTGCGCCGAGAAGATTAAAGATCTGATACCCGTTGAAGCATCTACCATCCACCGTCTGCTGGGCTATATCCCGGGATCGTCCCGTTTTCGTTATTGTCAGGATAATCCGCTGCCCTATGATGCTGTTATCGTGGATGAGGCTTCCATGGTGGACCTGGCATTGATGTCGAAACTGGTCCAGGCACTTAAGGACGACAGCCGCTTGATCCTGCTGGGCGACAAGGATCAGCTTGCATCGGTCGAGGCCGGCTATGTCCTGGGGGATATCTGTGATACCGGATACAGTCATGGGTATTCTGCCTGTATCTCGCGGGCATTGAAGGATCTGACCGGTTGTGATGTGCAAGGCGGGGCAGAACCTGGCATGCAGGATTCCATCGTTGAGCTGAAAACGAATTACCGATTCAAAGATGACAGCCCTCTGAAAAAACTCAGCACGGCCGTGAATGCAGGGGATGCAGCGGCCGGCCTTGCTGTACTGAAATCAGGTGATTCTTCAGGGTTGCGGCTGAACAGGGTGCCGCAGCCGGATGACTTGTTCAATGCCCTGAATCAGGCCATTATCGATGGTTACAAATCATATCTTGCTGCTTCGGATATGGCGCAGCAATTCGAGCTTTTCGGCCGTTTTCAAGTGCTGTGCGCCCTGAGAAAGGGTCCGTTCGGAGCGGTAAATATCAATGCCGTTATCGAGGATATTCTTTTACAGCAGGGCCTGATACGCACAAAAGACCGGCAGTATCACGGCAGGCCGGTTCTGGTTACCACCAATGATTATTCACTTAGATTATTCAATGGAGATGTCGGGATAATTTTACATGATCCCGAGGTGAACGATCTGCGGGCTGTTTTTCCATCTGCAGACGGACAGTTCAGGAAGCTTTCACCGGGCAGGTTGCCCGATCATGAAACCGCCTTTGCCATAACCGTGCATAAGAGCCAGGGGTCTGAATTTGATAATGTATTGTTAATCCTGCCGGATCGAGATTCTCCGGTTTTAACCAGAGAACTCATTTATACCGGCATTACCAGAGCACGCAATGAATTTGAAATATTGATGGATGAGACGGTTTTCAGAACAGCTCTCGGCAGGAGGATTATACGTTCGTCCGGTCTGCGCGATCATCTCTGGGCCGGGCACTGAAAAACCATAACAGAAACCGAAAACTGCGGGACATGGCCCTGATCGGACCGGCCCATAGACGCCGGATTGATAACTACTGTCTGCAAGCAGTTATTAATGTTTGATGGCAATTAGAAACAAGAAGAATAAATTTAACCGTTACATTTGCCCGAATATCTTCTTCATGCGGAAGTATTTTTTACAGCAGACAGCATAAATGCAATCAATTTTATAATCTTGGGCTCATGTGCCAATCCATTAAGAAGCCGTATTGATTTTGCCTCTAATTCTTTTTTCTTTGCCTGATTCATGGTGTTGATCTGCTTCTCAATCTGGCTGGTTATGTCCTTCCATACCAGTGAGTCGTGAATCTTATTAAGGGCTTGCTTGTCATTATTATTCGTGGATTTCCACTTATCCATCCAATGATCTGCTACAGCCAGTTTAACAAAAGTTAAGTGGTATAGTGAAAACATTTGGTTTAAGATTTCTTTATAATCATTCCAGACATCCTCGCTGATTGCAATTTCAGGAGCCGATTCTTTTTCAGGAGTCTGTTCTTTTTCAAAAGTCTGTTCTTTAGATATAAGCTCAATCTTCTTTTGCGTTATATTTTGTTTGGGCCCTGATATTTTAAATACAAGAATGGCTTTCCCCCTTCCGGGTTTTTCCACTTCAAGGCCAACTTTAAGGTCCGTATGCTGGTTTATGCTGTTAACAGCAGATTTTACTTTCGGTACGATATGCGACGCGTACTCGTAGCCTATTTCCGGTATGCGGCCTCTGAGTTCCTGAGCATCTATACGCCACACATCCTGCTGTGTAAGTTCAACAGCCAGAGTCTCATAAAGGCTTACCGCGACCGGATTACGCAAATTATCAGAGTTATTATACAATGTTTTCATAATATTTGGTTAATGAGAATCCTAAATTTTATTTATAAAACTTTAAAAAATGTATCTGGTAGATAGCAAAAAGTTTCATAACATACAATAATTATAATTTAAAGATGATTTTGTTTATTTACAAAAAAATATTCTATAGCGATATTTGTATTAACGATCGTTCCCTTCTGACCATGTTAGCTGCGTTCTTCGTCTCGAATCTGCTATAAATACTAAATGTTATGATGTCTGATTGTTTCGTATTTGAAACCGATGCTGGATTCGATCAGGCCGATATAGGATAGTCCGCTAATTTCCTTGCGCCGTTTAAAATAATGAGGCAGGTTTTTTAGCATGAGAGTTTCAGCATCATTTCCCCAGGCGAGATCTCCACTGTAAGGGCTTCGGTGAAAGGGCTCACATATTTTGAGTGAGAAATCCAAAATCCGGCACAGCTTTATTGTAAGATCGGTCGCACAGTTTACCGGGCACATCATATCGAAAAAAACCTTGCCGAAGAGTTCTTTGTCTATCATGATTGCGCAGGGATAAATACAGTGTTCATGGATCAGGACGTAACAATTG
>JAFGIF010000114.1 GCA_016929755.1 Deltaproteobacteria bacterium
AATTGCCCAGCACTATGCCATGCGGTATACCGACCCGAAGCGGGGCCGAAAAGATAGGACAAAGCTGATCATTTCCCGATAGGGAAAATATACCACGGAACTCGATATGACTTTATCCGTAGAAAGCTTGGTAATGGTTCCATAACAGGTGACATGGGTTTTATGCAGATTCCAGGGCCAGATATTGACTTTCTCGCCCAGGTAACGATAGGAAACACCCTCA
Source organism: Deltaproteobacteria bacterium (assembly GCA_016929755.1). Taxonomy (GTDB): domain Bacteria; phylum Desulfobacterota; class Desulfomonilia; order UBA1062; family UBA1062; genus JAFGIF01. Next base: position 224 of record JAFGIF010000114.1, read on the forward strand.
TCGTCCTGGAAAAACAACTCATAGCGAATCTTGCGTTCGGTAAAATAAAGCAGGCTTAGAGTGCCGATACAATCGGCCTTATTTACAAGACCTCCAACTGTTATAATACCCCGGGCCTCGTTTTCCATAAATTCAGCAGAGATCGGATTGAAAAAATTCAGCAGATTCCTGGTGCTCCAGGTAAGACTAAAATGGAGGGGGTGTTCTCCGGATGGTCCTGCCTCTTCTGCAAAGGTATGGGTTCCGACCATAAATTCATCAACCTTGAATCCCAGCATAGTGATTCTCACCTCCTTGTGTTTAAGCAACTTTACAACTATTACAACGTGTTACTATTTACATTGGGGTCTTCTCATACTTACCAGCATCTGACTCATTGTCCAAGATAATTTTACATTAATCCAAACAAACGTAACATGTTCCGCCAAGGGAATTCTTGCAACATTACCTCTTGACAAAATCGTGATACGAAGAAATGTTATTATCATGAACACGATACAGCAAAACGTCGGGCAAATTTTATCAGAGATCCCCGCGAATGTGAAGGTTGTTGCGGCAGCCAAATCAAGAACATCAGCGGAAGTCCGGGAAGTAATAGAGGCAGGAATCACCATTATCGGTGAAAATTATCTGCAGGAATCCCAGAAAATTATTACTGAAATCGGAACAAAAGCCAATTGGCATTTTATAGGTCATATCCAGAAGAACAAGGTCAAGTATATTGTACCCCTCTTTGATATGGTTGAAACCGTTGACACGATTGAACTGGCCGCAATAATCGACAAAATTTCTGTGAGACATAACAAGACTATGAATGTGCTGATCGAGATCAACTCTGCTCGAGAGTCCCAGAAATACGGTGTGATGCCTGAGAATGCCAAACTCCTTATTGAAAAAATCTGCACCCTGGAAAATATAAAGATCCAGGGACTTATGACTATGGGTCCCTTTCTTGATGACCCGGAAGGACTCAGAATCTATTTCAGACAAACCAAAGCCCTGTTTGAGGAGTTTAAAAACTTAAAGTTGCCAAATGTTGAGATGCGCTATCTATCGATGGGAATGAGTGATTCATACCTGATCGCTATCGAAGAAGGCGCAAACATGGTACGTATCGGGACTAAAATATTTGGCCCGAGATCGTATTAATTTTCATTTCGGTCCACTTCCGCTCCCCCAAGCGGCATATATACGAACCATGTGCTAAAATAGCACTTTTATACATATAAAGACATCCTGTCTTGTAAGCTGGTTTCTTGTCTGGTATTAGTTACAAATGTTCAAATACAAAGGGCTTTCTCAGGGGAAAAGGCTCTCTCTGTTTTTCCTTATAAGTGGAATCACCCTCGGGATTGTCCTGATTGCCTCGTCTGATATCCAGACGTGGGAGGCTCTCCGACTGATAGACCTGAGAGATGTTGTATTCCTTTTCATCCTCTTGGGCCTGATGTTACTCTTTGATGCCCTGTGTATTATGGTTCTCGCTGTCTCTCTGGGCCACAGGCTGGCCCTGATCTATGCCTTCAGAATGATCCTGGTCGGCCGTTTTTTCGGTGCAATCACCCCTCTGCAGTCAGGCATGATGCCGGCTGAGATGTATATGCTTTTCAAACAGGGCATTCCTTTGGGCCAGGCAATTTCAATCGATGTTATCAGACGTATCAGCACTATGGGAGTCCTGGCGATTGGCGGGATTATCGTGCTGGTAATAAATAAAGATTTCGCGACCAACAAAATTATTCTATACGCCTATTATTATGTCGTTTTTTTCTATGTTTTTCTGACGTTGCTTTTTTTATTCGTGTATCTCTTTCCTCAAAAAACCCTGTGGGTGGTCGACCGGATCATGGCCTATCTGCACCGTCGCTCAATCGTTAAAAATTACGAAGTGGATGAATACGTACACCGGGTTGCTAATGATTACTTTCAAGCCCTGAATATCTATCTTACAAAGGGGCTCTGGGGATTTCTGCTTTCGCTGGTATTCGTCATGCTCACCATGATGTCACAGTTTGTCATGGCCCCCATCATTATCCACTCTATGGGATTTAAAACATCGTTCATGGAGGCCTTCCAGGCCCAGGTCATCTTGATACCCATGCTCTACTTTGCCCCCACTCCCGGCGGCAGTGGTGTGGCCGAAGGCGGTTTTGCTCTGCTTTTTGCCGGATTCATCCCGAAACACCTCCTTGGTATGACTGTTGTACTTTGGCGGGTTTTCACAACATACATATGTGTAGCACTCGGCGGGATCCTGACTATCGGTTCTCTCAGTCTCGATAAAGTTCTGAGTTTCGGCTCAAGAAAATAATAATTCCGTCGGCATGCCGACAGTGACACCCAGCATATCTGCAGCACTTTTCTGTCTGGCAACGATTTCGATTGTCGATACACTTCCACAGACCAGGCCAAGCTCACCTGGACGCAGATCATCAAATGTTTGCACTATCCGGCCAATCGAGTGTCCTGCTACCTGAAGGGCGTATCCAGTCTTCAAAAGAGACCCTTCGATATTAGTGACAATATTCCCGAAATTGTCTATGTGCACCACCATATGGGACCGTATATCGAATGAGACCGGATCAACTTTCAATCTACCAAGGCTACTTGGTTCCACCCCATTCAAAATCTCAACCACGAGAGGTGCGAATATATCGCGGGCATGAAAGGTATTGCAAACATGATCTGCTGGTTTCCATATAACTTCCCTGACTGTAGCCTCCCCATACAGGAATGAAAAAATACCATTGTCAGGCCCGATAAAAATATGATCTTCTTTTTCCAGGACAATGAGAGCCCTTTGCGTGCCCACGCCCGGGTCAACCACGGCCAGATGGATACTTCCTCTGGGAAACCAGCAGTATGTTGTATACAAAAGCCAGGCTGCGGAGATGATCGTATAGGATGAAACCTCGTGGGTGATATCCACAATGTTCACTTCAGGCACAGCAGTAAGAATTCGACCTTTTACCTGGGCCACGTAAGCGTCCCTCAGACTGAAATCCGACAAGAATGTCACCACGGGTCTCATAAAATCCTATAGTATTCAAAACACAACCATAGTCAACACTCCTGTTGCAGACCTCTTTTATTTCCCGTATAATCCAAGCATGGTAATCACAGAAGATCACTGTTTTTACCCTGATCATTTCGTATATTTTGATCCTGCCCGTTCCGGGTTGAATCATGAAAGCATCTGGATACAGGACCGCCTGCATTGCTGGTTTATTCAGCCAAAAAAAACCCGATCAAAACCTGTGAGTGTTGTTCACTTACATGGAAATGCCGAAAACATGACCTCCCATATAATTGGAGCAACATTTTTACTGGATATGGGCTACCACCTGTTCACATTTGATTACAGCGGTTACGGACAGTCAAGGGGAAAACCGACTCTTGCAGGAATCCAGCAAGATGCCATGGCTGTATTCCAACACATCCTTGAAAGGCCCCAAAAATTCGGCTCTTCGGTATTCGGCTTCGGTCAGTCCATGGGAGCCTATGCCCTGGCCAGAATTCTGCCTGAAATCCCGGCACTGAAAGGAGCAATTCTTGAGGCAGGGCTGTTTTCCTTCTACAATCTATTCAGCCAGGCCTATCCCCATATTAAATGTACGATACCAAACGATGGTTATTCTGCCTTGGATACCCTGCCCTCAAGCAGTGTGCCCAAGCTGTTCATTCACGGGACACACGATCTGGTAGTTCCTCACGCACACTCAGAAAAAATGTTCGGGGTTGCGGCGCAACCAAAAGAAATCATGATTCTTCAAGGCGTGGGACATATTGAAGCCTTTGCATCAACACAATCGGCTAGTTATACTGAACGCATAGAATCATTTGTGGAGAAAAACGCAGAAAAAAATGATCAAAGGCCTTGACAAGATATGACTTAAGTTTATCTTATGGTATTATATAATACAATGTAATTAGTTTTAATGGGTGGATTCAAAGGGGGTTAGTTTTATCAGGGGGGCATTTATCGCCCCCCATTTAATTATTAGCGCTCTTATTACTTTATCTCCACAGCCCCCCTGCTCTCAATCTTTTCCGGTAAAAGTATATCAAATACAAGACCGCTATCCTTGAAATTCACTGTTACCTTTGAGCCGTCCATAATATCACCTGCGATCAGAGCACGACCCAGCTTGGTTTCAAGCTCACGCTGCAGAAATCGTTTCAGCGGCCTGGCACCATAGACCGGATCGAAACCCTCGCGGGCGATATATTCCTTGGCAGCATCACTTAAGGAAAAAATAATTTCTCTTTCTGCCAAGCGCCTTTGCAAATCGTCGATAAGTAGATCCACGATATTTTTGATTTCAGAAAGTGTCAGGGCCTTAAAGAGCACGACGTCGTCAACCCGGTTGAGAAACTCCGGTCGGAAGTGCATCCGCATCTCGGCCAGAACCGTATCACGAACCGTTTCGCTGATTTCTCCACTTTTCGTGACCCCTTCAATCAGATCATGGGATCCGATGTTTGAGGTCATGATGATTACGGTATTCTTGAAATTTACCGTCCTGCCGTGCGAATCGGTCAATCTGCCGTCGTCCAGTATCTGGAGGAGTACATTGAAAACATCATGATGAGCCTTTTCGATCTCATCAAAAAGAACCACGGAGTATGGTTTGCGACGTACGGCCTCGGTAAGCTGTCCGCCCTCCTCATAACCCACATATCCGGGTGGCGAACCGATCAGGCGGCTGACGGTGTGTTTTTCCATGTATTCGCTCATATCAATGCGCACCATGTTTTCTTCAGTATCAAAGAGCGCCTGGGCCAGGGTCTTGGCCAGTTCGGTCTTTCCCACTCCGGTAGGTCCAAGGAATATAAACGATCCGATCGGCCGTCTGGGATCTTTGATCCCCGAGCGTGCCCGTAATACTGCATCAGCCACAACCTTAACAGCCTCATCCTGCCCTACAACCCGCTTGTGCAGAATTTCGTCAAGCTTCAACAATTTTTCCCGCTCACCCTCTACCAGCCTGGCAACAGGTATTCCAGTCCAGCGCGACACGATTTCAGCGATGACATCTTCAGTCACGTTTTCTCGCAGCAAACGCTTTTCGCTCTCGCAACTCGTGGATTCCGCATCACGCAGCTTTTGCTCCAACTGCGAGAGCGTTCCATATTTGAGTTCGGCGGCCTTGTTCAGATCATATTCACGCTCCGCCTTTTCTATCTCCAGTTTCGTAGACTCTATATCCTCACGCATTGAGCTGAGCTTGTGAATAGCTCCTTTTTCCTCCGCCCACTGGGCTTTCAGGGTATCCGCATCTTCCCTGAGATCGCTGAGTTCCTTTCTCAATTCATTCAGACGGGCCATACTGGCTTTATCTTTTTCTTTTTTCAGGGCGGCCTCTTCGATTTCCAGCTGCATGACCTTGCGAATAACATCATCCAGTTCAGCCGGCATGGAATCTATCTCGGTACGAACCATGGCGCAGGCTTCGTCTACAAGGTCGATGGCCTTGTCAGGAAGAAATCGGTCAGTAATATAGCGATTGGATAAAACGGCAGCCGCCACCAACGAGCCGTCCTGTATCTTTACTCCATGGTAAACCTCAAAGCGCTCCTTGAGACCGCGCAGAATCGATATGGAATCTTCGACCGTAGGCGGATCGACCAGCACCGGTTGAAAGCGTCTTTCGAGGGCAGCATCTTTTTCTATATACTTGCGATACTCGTCTAAAGTAGTCGCCCCCAGACAATGCAGTTCACCCCTGGCCAGCATCGGTTTGAGCATATTACCTGCATCCATTGAACCTTCTGCCCTTCCGGCACCGACAATGTTATGAATCTCATCTATAAACAACAGGATCCTGCCTTCGCTGGCCTTGATCTCGCTTAAGACTGCCTTGAGTCGTTCTTCAAACTCGCCCCGGAATTTAGCACCAGCCACAAGAGATCCCATATCAAGCGCAAAGATTGTCTTGTCCTTCAGGCCCTCGGGCACATCCCCCCTGACAATTCTCTGTGCCAGACCTTCGACAATGGCGGTCTTCCCCACACCCGGCTCTCCGATCAGTACCGGATTATTTTTTGTCTTACGGGAAAGAATTCTGATGACCCTCCGGATTTCCTCATCGCGGCCTATTACCGGGTCCAGTTTGCCGAGCTGGGACTGAGCCACAAGGTCGACGCCGTACTTTTCAAGGGCCTCATAGGCAGTCTCCGGATTATCGCTGGTGACACGCTGATTGCCCCTGATCGAGGTAAGGGCCTGTAGAATCCTGTCCTTGGTCACATTAAACTGGGCCAGAATCCTCCCCGCAGGACTAGACTGCCCTTCGTCAATCATGGCCATCAGCAGATGTTCAACCGATACATATTCATCCTTCAGCCTGAGGGCTTCATCTTTTGCCTTGACAAGGATTTTACTCAAACGCTGTGTAACATATACTTTTCCGGCCTCAGCTCCCGGACCGGACACCTTCGGTCTTCGCTCCAGTTCCTTTTGCACCTCGGCCGTGAACGTATCCAAAGGTACATCCATCTTGACAAACAGCCTTGGGATAAGACCTTCCGACTGTTCCACCAAGGCAAGCAAGAGGTGCTCGGTATCAATTTCCACATGACCATAGCGAACAGCCTTGTTCTGCGCATCCTGCATTGCTTCTTGTGACTTTTGAGTCAGTTTGTTTACATCCATATACTGCCATCCCCTATTTTTTTACTCATACTTTTAACTATTTATTAGGCCATCACTCTTCATTTTTCAAGTCTGCCGGAGCTCATTGTGTGCAAAGAAACCATAATCAATCAAAAAACCTTATTACTCAAGTCGCAACGATGTTCGACACATAAACAATGAATTTCACCCTTTTTATCTATAAACATCGGTAAATTTAACGAGCGATATAAAAAAAAGCGGGCCGCTAAAGATAGACCCGCTTGTTTGTCTATAGCCCGGCATCAGGCACTTTTGACTTTGATTTTCTTGTGTGAGCTTTTCTTCGGGGCCATTTTGGGTAAAGTAATGTGCAAGACTCCTTTCTTGAAAACAGCATCAGCTTTTTCCGTATTCACTTCTTCTGATATCGGGAATGTGCGCTGGAAGGACCCAAAGGAACGTTCCATGTAGTAAGAATCTCTACCCTTTTCTTCCTGCTCGGATTTCTTCTCACCCTTGATTGTCAGGACATCCTTTGTCAGGCTGATTTCGATATCCTTTACTTCCATGCCGGGAAGCTCCGCAGTAAGAGTTATTGATTTTTCATCCTCTGTCATGTCGATACGAGGATAAAATTCAGAAAACACTTCGCCCTCACCTTCAAAAGATCTTAGCCCTGTCTCATGGAAAAACTGCTTGAAGAGCCTGTCCATTGACCTGCTGAGCATATCTGCGGGACGTTCGTCATACTTCGGATCTCTCAAAACATCCCTTCGACTCAATCTCCAGGGAATTAAGTATCCCATAGCTTAAGCCTCCTTTCGATTTATGCTGTATGAACAGGGATTCTTTTTGGTTTTACCTGCTCTGCCTTTGGTAAAACCACACTCAACACCCCGTTGTTCATCTTGGCCGTTATCTTGGGTCTGTCAATTGACTCGGAAAGAGTGAACGAGCGATGATAATCGCCCACATCGTACTCGGAGTATGCAAGGGTATGTCCTTCAACGCTCTGTTCGGGAACACTGGCCTCGATGGTAAGCACATTGTTTTCGAGAGAAATATTAACATCTTTCTCGCTTGCACCCGAAATGTCGGCCGAGATAATGAGTTCATTGGAGTTCTCGCTGACATCTATTCGAGGTATAAACGTTTTTCTGTCTCTGGATCTTTCTGTAACCGAAGAATCCTTCACCTCGGTTTTTTCATGAACCAGGGTTTTCTCTTTTTCCATGACACATTCCTCCCTATTGAGCTGTTTTGACTTGTATCTTTCTAGGCTTATCAGCCTCTGCCCGCGGCAGGGTAATCATCAGGACACCGTTTTTGTAATCTGCTACTACCCTGGAACTCTCAACATTGTAAGGCAGTCTTAGGGTCCTGGTAAAATTTCCGTTACCGCGCTCTCGTCGATGCCATTTTTCGCCCGGTTGCAAATCGTCAGCCTTGCGCAGGCCCTTGATTGTCAAGCTATCGCCTTCTATGGAAATCTCCACATCTTCAGGATCGACACCGGGGATTTCCGACGTAATAACCAAATCGTCTTCATTGGAGAAGACATTCAGAGCAGGATATGCAGCAGGTCTGATATTGCGCATTGAGGATAACATGGTATCCATATTACGCTCAAATCTTGCCGTTCCCGGCCAGGGATTCATTGCTCTCATTGTAGCCAGCATAACTATCACCTCCGTGTTTTTTTTACTTTTTCTCTATTTATAGGGTCCCCTCAGGAAGTATTTCAAGAGGGTAGAATATAATTACTTATAAAATATGTGATGAATTAAGTGATTCTTTTTAAGCAGGGATCGTTTGAAGGCAAGCGGAATGATTCCATATGATCCTGTTGATAAAAATCGAAATGCTCTTATTTTTTCAGTAACTTGAAAAAGCAGCGGGAAAAGTATTCATGCAACTGTACCAGCGTCATGTGCCGGCAATGAGCTTTCAATACAAGCCCTGCCCTCAATCTTCGGTGA
>JAFGIF010000014.1 GCA_016929755.1 Deltaproteobacteria bacterium
CTGATAACAAAAAGAAATATTTGGAAGAGGTATGCGAACAGTTTCCGGATATCCTGGCCGAGGTGATCTATGCCGTTCGCAAAGAGATGGCCGTGACCTTAAGCGATGTGGTCTTTAGAAGAACCGGCATAGGCACTCTTGGGAATCCGGGAACGCAAGTTTTGGAAAGGATCGTTGATGTGATGGCACATGAGCTTAAATGGAACCGTGCCAAAAAAAACACCGAGATGGAAATGGCTCTGAAGAATTTTGAAACGATAAAGGAATAATGAAATAGAATAGTTGCAGCCTAGATTTGAGTTAAATGTACAAACGCAACCAGTCCTGAATGTTATGCCGGGTGAAATGATTTTTCATAAAAACAATATACAACATACGAATTCGTATGGAATTTCCTCCGGTTCAACTACCGAAGCAGGCCATCACCAGGCGAAAACTCTCTGAAAAATGAAGGGCAAGAGCGTACTACTCATTAATCCCTGGATTTATGATTTTGCAGCCTATGACCTATGGGCCAAACCTCTGGGTTTGCTGTACCTGGGGGGTCTTTTACGCGAAAACGGCTGTGAGATACATTTGATAGATTGTCTGAGCAGGTTTCACCCCTTCATGCATGATAAAACGCCAAAAAGCAAAGTGAACGGGCATGGCAAATATTACCGCGAAATTGTTGCAAAACCTTCTGCTTTAGCGACCTTCCCCAGGAATTATGGGCGGTACGGAATCAGCCAGGAAGCATTTCAATACGAGCTTTCAAAGCTCGGGCAGCCTGAAGTGGTTTTGGTATCCTCAAGCATGACCTACTGGTATCCGGGCGTGTTTGAGGTAGTACGTCTGGTGAAGGAAGCCTGGCCAGGAGTTCCGGTAGTGCTGGGCGGCATTTATGCAAGCCTGTGTACAAGCCATGCCAGAAAATATTCCGGTGCTGATTATATCATTACCCATGAGGGGGAGATCAAACTGCTGGCGCTTTTATCTCAACTCTGGGGCACAAAGCCGGCTTATGTCCCTGACATGGCAGATCTGGACACACTTCCCTATCCCTGTTTTGATCTAATGGAACAGGTTCGCTATGTCTGTCTGCAGACATCACGAGGTTGTCCCTTTCGGTGCACCTATTGTGCATCGCACGTCCTCTGGCAAGGACTTAGGCGGCGTAATCCTGCCAAAGTGGTGGCCGAGATAGCATTCTGGATTTCTCTCACAGGGGTAGCAGACTTTGCCTTTTATGATGATGCTCTCCTTTACAATCCGCAAGACTATGCAATTCCCTTGCTGCAAGCCATAGTCACAAAAAATATCGATGCACGTTTTCATTGTCCCAACGGGCTGCATGTGCGCGGCATATCGAAGGAAGTCGCCAGTCTCATGCGGCAGGCCGGGGTTGTTACGCTAAGGCTGGGCTTAGAAACAAGTAGTCCTGAACTGCAAAAGGCTAGCGGGGCAAAGGTAACCAATCAGGAATTTCACCGGGCGATTCAAAACCTGGATTCTGCAGGCTATGATGTTAAGGATGTCGGCGTATATATTCTGTGCGGTCTTCCCTACCAGACAATCGATGAAATACAAGCCAGTGTAGACCTGGTAAAATCAGAAGGTGCACGGCCAATGATTGTTGAATATTCACCCATACCACACACTGCGCTATGGGCGGAAGCTCTTCAATCAAGTTCTTACCCGATCGAAGCTGAACCCCTGTTCCAGAACAATAGCGTGCTTGCCTGTCAATGGGAAGGTCTTACCTATGAAATGTACCTCTCCCTGAAGAGATGCATACAAAACCAAGGCTGATATAAGAAACAGGTTTCAGAAAAGACTTTATTTTGCAAGCCATTCTCTGAGGTGTTCATCATCGGTGGTGGTTGTAATTGCAAGCCCCATCCCGTTTTCAGGGATGCTTCTTACCACACGGCATTTCATGCTGAGATCCTTGCCAATCTCATAGGTGTCGAGGTTGACGATAACAATCTCGTCGACCTCGGGAGGGGTGTCGACCAAGATAAAGAGACCTCCACGGCTGATATCTCGCACCTGTACCCGTTTCAGCGCAAGCTTCCCGCCTTTGAAAAGTGCCGAAATATTTACACGTTTTCTAGGGTACTGTCGCTTTTCGTTCATTAGATCGTCGGGCCTCCAGCATGAATAGGGCTTCTGATGAATTCGGCATGTTGAGTTAGTGCCTGTTTTGTCAAAAATATCGACATCCTCCGCGATGCACTCCGATCAAAATCAGCTATCTCATTAATACTCATTTACAGAGTCGATTACACTACATTTACAACTATTCTTCAACTATATACCAAGAGTCTTCACCGGATGAGACAGATCACGATGTTTTTGTTTCATGCAGATATTATATGAGATTTTATTGTATTGGCAAGTCTTTTTTCGCGTGAGAAATAAATCAAATGAACTCTAAATTGAATTTTATTGCGGGTGCTTTCCCGTATAAGAAGCACATGTTTTTCCTTGCATAACAGGAAAAAAACGGGTTTGTCGTGCTTACAGGCTGGCAGATTTTTTTGGAGCACTCCACGTTAGAATCGAACGGACAGCATTTACCGCATCAGTTAGTGTTGTGTAGACCGGCAGACCGGCCTGTCTGAACAAAGAGAACATCCTGATTCTTTCGGCCTCAATATCGGGATTATCGTCTGAAAATAGAGAGATAATTGGAATAACAGGCTTTTGCAATTTCCGATATGTTTCGACGATGAGGGGCGGTCCTTTCTCACGCCGCTCTTTGGGCTGCCATTTAATGTAATCGAGGCAGAAATAGGGGATAATCACATCGATATTGTCGTCTTCATCCAGAGCCTGCATGGCATGGGCCATGATGGAGAATGAGAAGCCATACGCTCCGAGATCAACCGGATTTGTGGTACTGGTATTTACTGTAGAGATATGCCGGGCTATGTCTTGCTTGGTTTTCTGGTTTAATTCCGGCAGAACAAGACCCTGCAAGTTGGCAAGATCGGTAAACATGACCGAGGTTCCCCCGCCAGCACCTACGAATCCGATGTTGCCCCCCCGCGGGATTCTGTCCGCAGTGGCTAACATGGTAACATCGATCATCTGCTCAAAGGTCTGAACCTCGATACATTTGAGCTGGCGCATAATTGCAGAAAATACCTGATATGAACCTGACATCGCGCCGGTATGGCTGAAGGCGGCCTTGGTGCCCTGCTTTGTGCGGCCGCCTTTCAATACGACGATCGGTTTCTTTCTGGAGGTCTCCCTAAGGGCTGTAATAAAGGACTTGCTGTCTTTCACATCTTCAATATAGGCTGCAATGGCCCTGATGGATTCATCTTGTGCAAAGTAGGTGAGATAATCCTCTGCTCTCAGATCTATCTGGTTGCCAAAAGAAACGGCTTTGTTCAGTTCAATCCGGTGGGACTGGGCATTAAGGACAAAGTTATCGCTGACTCCGCCTGACTGGCCAAGAAAGCCTACTTTGCCGGGACCTTCCTGTTTGATAAGAGGGTTAAAGGTCACTTTTGATTCGGTACAAAGGACGCCGATACAGTTAGGACCCACAATCCTGGTTTTGCTACCCTCAATGGTCTGCAGCATTTCTTTTTCAAGCGAATGATTGCCTGTCTCGGAAAAACCGGAAGTGAATAGGTGTACGAATCGTATCTCTTTTTTTACCGCAGCCCTGACCACATCCAGGACGTTTTCTGCCGGAACCGATACAATGGCCAGATCAGCAGATGCGGGCAGTTCTTCCAGGGATGCATAAACCCGATTCCCGTCAATTTCTTTATACTTGGGATTAATCGCATAAATGTCGCCGGTATATCCTGAGTGCCGGTGAAAATGATAAAAGGGGATTTTGCCGCTCATCAAGTTCGGGGAAGCCCCCACAAAAGCGATACTGCGAGGATAGAAAAGCCGATCTAAGTCCATAAATCATCTCCACCATACAATAAAATACATACCGCGTAAAAGATGCGCGGCCTTCTTCGCTGTAGTTATTGCGTAATATTGCTAAAACGTCAACTTTTTTTAGAGTTTTGTTGATATGAAGCAAAAAATCTTGCAAGTTTAACATTTTGCCACTAGACCTATGGACATGCAAAATGTTTCAGAGCCGATTTTTTTTTCGTCGCCGCGGGTGCCGATACCCCTCGATGCAATATACCGGCGTATGGGGTATCGCACCGGCAAGACCAGACTTGATCAAAAGCAACGAGACGAGATTGAAAGCTACATTGAAGAAGCTCTGGGGCTGATAGCAATTCAGGCCTCGGCTCTAATTCTTCCCATTGAGCGGGCTACTTCAGAGCGTGTTTGGCTGAGCCGGGGAGTGATGCTTGAGAGCAGGGATCTAACAAAAATGTTGACGGGCTGCAAAGAAGCGCTGCTTATGGGAACTACGGCCGGGAAAGAAATTGTTGAGGCCATAGCTGTGGATA
>JAFGIF010000115.1 GCA_016929755.1 Deltaproteobacteria bacterium
AAAAGACGGTGAAAAAATTGCCGGAGTAGCACATCATCTGAGGATAAAGGCGTTAAGTGGATCAACCACAAGAGGTGTGTCTGCTGCACTGCAAAATCTTGTGCAATATATTAAGGACGGTAATGTCGGAGGATTTACTCCTGACGTACCTGTCGGACCACCTTATATAGCCAAGCCCGGCATAATCCAGCTTGCTTCCCGTAGCGCTTCACCGCTGCTTCAGTTTGCCTGGGATGCACACTCTTCCTGGGAATTCAACTCTTGGGACAGGACAATTCTGCCTTTGCCATTGTCCAGAATAGTTGTTCTCTATAGCAGGGAACCGATATACGTTCCTTCCGGCATTACAGACAAAGAATATGAAGAGTTACGTAATAAAATCGATAGCATTCTTAATACGCTCAGCTATCAGGCCAGATACTGTGTGAAAAACAACATCAAGGGTGTTGATCCACGTGATATACCTGCTCCCATCAATCATATGGAATACCTGCCGCGAAAAAAAGAGTTAAGAAATAAATGCCTAAGAGAAATCGGGAGGGGTTTCCCCTCCCGATTATTTCAAATTATACAAGTAGAGGAGCAATTACCAAGGCAATTACACTCATCAGTTTGATCAGAATATTCATTGAAGGTCCTGAGGTATCCTTAAACGGATCACCTACAGTATCACCGATAACCGATGCGGCATGAGCGTCGCTGTGCTTACCGCCGAAGTTACCTTCTTCGATGAATTTCTTGGCGTTGTCCCATGCACCGCCGCTGTTTGCCATGAACAGGGCCAACATTGCACCGGTCAACACTGAACCTGCAAGCATTCCGCCCAGAGCCTCGGCCCTGAGGAAAAAACCGACCAGGATCGGAGCCAGTACAGCCAGCACACCCGGAAGTATCATTTCTTTTAGAGCTGCTTTTGATGCAATATCCACACATTTCTCGGGATCCGGTTTTCCGGTGCCTTCCATAATGCCGGGAATTTCGCGGAACTGACGCCTGATTTCCTCAACCATGGCATAGGCCGCTTTTCCGACTGAAGTCATTGTCATGGCTGCCACCAGGAACGGAATGATACCGCCGATGAACAAACCCATAACCACTTTGGGGTTAATCAGATCAATGGTATCAAGCCCGACAGCCTGACCAAAGGCCGCAAACAATGCCAGAGCGGTCAGGGCAGCAGATCCGATAGCAAATCCCTTACCGATGGCTGCCGTGGTATTGCCTAGCGAATCGAGATTGTCGGTAATCTTTCTGACATCCGGTCCAAGACCTGCCATCTCGGAGATTCCGCCGGCATTATCGGCTACCGGCCCATAGGCATCCACACTCATTGTAGCTCCCACGGTTGCCAGCATACCAACTGCAGCAAGACCGATGCCGTATAAACCGCAAGTATAGGCGGCGAAGCCGATGGCTACCACAATTATAAACATGGGAATAGCCGTTGATTGCATACCCACAGCCAGACCGGTGATAATATTTGTAGCTGCGCCGGTCTGCGAGGCCTCAGCGATTGTCCTGATGGGTTTACCGGAGCAGTAGTATTCGGTTACCAGACCGATCAGCACACCGGCTATCATGCCCCAGAAAACAGCCCAAAAAGCACCGGTTTTCACGCCCAGAGCTTGTACACTGACATAGGCCAGAATCAGGAATAAAATGGCCGCCACCCATGTCGAGTACCTGAGAGCCTTCTGTGGTCCGGCTTTACCCAAGAGTTTCACGGCCCATACCCCGATCAGTGAGCATATAAAACCGATCATGACCAGAATCAACGGCAGGGCAATGTAAGACTGCTGGGATCCGCCCCAGCCAAGTGTGCTGAGACTCATGGTGCCGGCAATTGCGATCGAGGCAATTACAGAGTTTACATAAGATTCGAAGATATCTGCACCCATACCGGCTATGTCACCAACATTATCACCTACATTGTCGGCGATAACGCCGGGATTGCGAGGATCATCTTCCGGAATCCCGGCTTCGACCTTACCTACCAGGTCTGCTCCTACATCAGCGGTCTTGGTATAAATTCCGCCCCCGACACGAGCAAAGAGCGCAACCGACGAAGCTCCCATCCCGAATCCGCTTAAGTACACGATTGTATTGATATCATTGCAGAAAACATAGTAGAATATTCCCAGACCAAGCAATCCGAGGGAGGCCACAGCGATTCCCATGACTGCGCCACCACCAAAGTACGATACGTGAAGTGCAGCTTCAAGTCCCTTGGTTGCAGCAGCCTGTGTGGTACGGACATTGGCTTTTGTAGCCGAGCTCATACCGGTAAAACCCGCCAGAATCGAGCACAGGGCGCCAACGACATACGCGATAGCTGTCTGCACATTGAGACCAAATAAAAGCAGGATGAAAACAACGATTATAAATACCGCCAGAATACTGTATTCCCGTTTCAGGAATACCATTGCCCCGGCATGTATCTGATTTGCAAGATCCTGCATCTTCTCATTTCCGGCATCCTTTTTCTTCAGAGAGCCGTACATTACATAGGCGATGATGAATCCTATGATACCTAAAAGCCATGCCCAATTAGCCAACTGTTCCATGAATAAAAAACCTCCTTCACGTACTGTTATTATTGCTTTGACGTCTATTAAAGACGTTCATTGCCCGCTCTACGCCAAACTCGAGACATATGTCAAGTGCTTCCACAGCAGAATCAATCTCTTCTACTAGAATTTCATAATCCGTTTTGCTGAACTGCTCTAACACATAATCACTTGTTTCACAACCTTGAGGAGGTCTGCCTATCCCGCAGCGTATTCTGATAAAATCTTCGCTGCCAAGCGAATTGATGATTGAGTCCACACCACGGTGCCCTCCGGCAGAACCACGTTGCCGCACCCGGATTTTTCCGAACGCAATATCAATATCGTCATGGATTACGATCAGATCTTCCGGCCGAACATGTAAGGATTGTAAAGGAATACCACAGAGGTTCATGTAGGTGTATGGTTTGGCTGCCATTACTGCAATTCCGTCTATTTGCCCTTTTCCATAAACTACGTCCGATGATTCAGAACTAAGTGATATCCCCCATTTCAAGCAGAGGCGATCCACCACCATAAACCCAATGTTGTGCCGAGTGAGTATATATCGTTTTCCTGGATTTCCCAGGCCATAGAGGACTTTCATTCAAGCACCTAAAAA
The DNA here is from genome assembly GCA_016929755.1 of Deltaproteobacteria bacterium. GTDB lineage: Bacteria > Desulfobacterota > Desulfomonilia > UBA1062 > UBA1062 > JAFGIF01. The sequence goes on from JAFGIF010000115.1 coordinate 3,169, forward strand.
ATGAACACTCATTCATCTCGGAAATTTATATACCTTATTCAATTTTCTGTCAAGAGCGCTTTGCTCGTAAAATCGGATCATGTTATCATAGATACATGCCTTTATTGATTTCAATGATAGAAAAACTTCCCAGATCAACCGGCGTCTATCTTATGAAAGATGTGCACGGTGGCATTATTTATATCGGCAAGGCCCTCGATTTACGCTCAAGGGTCAAGGCCTACATTGGACACGATAACAGACCGTATACCGAACACATAAGAAAGAACACCGAACAGGTTGAAGTGCTGCTCACCTCAAACGAAAAAGAGGCACTCTTGCTGGAAAATCAGCTCATTAAAGCCCACAAACCACGCTATAACATATTCCTCAAGGACGATAAGTCCTATATCAGGCTTAAGATCACCACCGGCCTCCAGTGGCCGGGCATGTACCTTACCAGAAAAATCATCAAGGATGGATCACGCTACTTCGGTCCGTATTCATCGGTGCAGGCAACCAAGAAGACCTTATCGGCAATCGGTAGAATTTTTCCGGTTCGACGCTGTAAAGACAGCGTGTTTAATAACAGGATCCGTCCCTGCATTTACTACCAGATCGGTCTATGTAAAGCACCCTGCGTAGGCAAAGTTTCGCCAGAAGAGTATGACCAAACGCTGAATGATTTAATTGCATTTCTGGAAGGCAGGAATCAGGTACTGGTCGCAGAGCTTGACGAGCGCATGAAAATCCATGCTGACTTACTTGAATTTGAAAAAGCCGCCAGGATACGCGATCAAATCAATGCCATCAAAACCACCCTTGTTCCGCAGGTGATTGTTGGTGATGCCAAAACAGATACCGATATCATCGGAACGTATCGTTTTCACGATCAAGCGCAGGTGACTGTTTTGCGTATATCAAAAGGGACAATTGTAGACACTCATAGCTTTTTCCTGAAAGATATTAGCGCAAAAGACTTTATAACCGGTTTTATTCTGCAATTCTACCTGGGAAGGCCGGAAATACCGCCCGTCATATACTCCGATATCGTTCCGGATGACCAGGCAGTACTGGAATCGATTCTCTTGGATATGCGCAGTGCAAAAGTTAAAATCGTTCATACCACCAGAGGCAAACCGCGGCAATGGATCAATATAGCCCAAGAATCAGCCCGCAACCACTTCAAAGGTGGTGAGGTCTCGGTTCTGGATGATATAGCCAGATCATTGCGTCTACCGGCAATACCGTATCGTATGGAGTGCTTCGATATCTCCTCGCTGGGGGGACAATATGCAACTGCTTCCAGGGCAGTCTTTATCGACGGCAATCCCGATAAATCGCTTTACCGACACTATCGCATACAGGATGTTTCCATTCAGGATGATTTTGCCATGCTGGCCGAAGTACTTGGCAGACGTCTGAGGGGTGATGATCCAAGGCCTGACCTCTTGGTTATTGACGGTGGCAAAGGACAGCTTGGTATATGCCTGACGGTTCTCAAAGAATTGGGCCTTTCTTCAATTCCTGTAGTCGCCATGGCAAAACAGCGTGGATCCAAGACAGACAGATTTTTTCTACCCGGCAGAAAAGATTCAATCAAGATGCACCCAAGAAGCGATTCTCTGAAAACCCTCCAGCGCCTCAGGGACGAAGCCCACAGGTTTGCGGTTAAATACCACCGGCATCTTCGTTCATCTTCTTTAACCAACTCGGTCTTCGAACAAGTTCCCGGCATTGGACCTAAAAAGGCCGCTGCCATCCTGGCATATCTTGGTGATCAAACCGGCTTCGAGAACATCACTGAAGATGTTCTCGCGGGTTTAAAGGAGCTATCAAAACAAGACAGGGTAAATATTATTTCGTTCTTCAAAAATCACTGATAT
>JAFGIF010000116.1 GCA_016929755.1 Deltaproteobacteria bacterium
AACCATGGAAATCGGTTCCTCCGGTGGTCAGCAGGTTTAAGGAACGGGCAATCGATGCATACAGTTTTTTCTGGGCTTTTGTATGTTCCGGGTAATACACCTCGATGCCTGACATACCGTGCGCGGCGAGTGTCCCAACGAAAGATCGCAACTCATTTGCATCAAGACAAAGTGTGAATGGATGGGCCAATATACTTACGCCGCCATGGGCTTTAATAAGCGCCACGGCCTCGTCCCAGGTCATCTTTTTTTTATCGACATAGGCGGGTTTGCCTTTTGCAAGATAGCGGGAAAAGGCTTCCTCAAAATTTTTAACACTCCCATTGTTTATCAATGCCTTGGCAATATGCGGTCTCCCGATTTGGGCATCGCCGGCAATTTGCATGACATCATCCAGTGTTATCTGCATTCCGAGTTCATTTAATTTTTCTATAATTTTCGGGTTTCGTCTGGCACGTGCTTGCTGTACTTCACTAAGAGACTTCTCCAGGCCCGATGGAATTTCGGAAAAGTAGCCCAGGACATGCAGCGTTCCCGGATCGTATGCCGCGCTGATTTCGACACCGGGGATGAGAGTCATGCCGAGCTCGCTGGCGCCGTCCATGGCTTCACTCAGCCCGGATGTGGTATCATGATCTGTAACGGCCACGGCCGAGAGGCCTTGTGTCTTGGCAAGCATAACAACCTCATAGGGGCTCAGATCGCCATCGGAAGCATTGGTATGAACGTGAAGGTCTGCTTTAATCTGCACTGGTTATTTCTGCTGTGGTACGTTTGCTTCCAGAACCTGGGCAATCTTTTTTTTCAACTCGGTCAGATCAGATGATTTTACAACATATGCATCCGCGGCAATTGATTTGATGTCGACTTTGTAACTCCCATAGGCGCTGCAGAGAATTACCGGTAAATTATAATACTTGTTACGAATATCCTGCAGGACATCCAGACCGTTCGATTCAACCATCTTGATGTCCAATAGCACTACATCCGGTTTTTCATTTTCTATACGTTCCAGAATGCCCCTGCCGTCGGATGCTACGGCTACACTGTAGCCTTCTTCTTCCAGCTCCTCCGAATACAAGAGCCGAATATGTTTTTCATCATCAACAATTAATACCTTAGGCATACAAATGCTCCTTTCTTACTGGCTCCACCTATCGATCAGGTATGGCTTGGCCTGTTCAAAGATGAGACACATGTCTTCCAGATATTCTTCAGCCTGTTGGATGGACATCCCCTCGGTTTTATTGACAAAGGACAGCGTCATCCCATAATAGAGGGGTATCAGCACATTGATTGAAAGAGTCCTTTCCACGGTTTTTTTGTAATAACTTAAGGCGAAATCAAAAAGGATTTTGGCCCATATGGGTACGGGCATTTCGAACTGTTCTATCTCCAGCGAGGCGATTTCTCTTAGCTTCTGAAAGTTTTCGACCGAGAAAATAGAACGGTAGATGTCCCAGTTTTGTTGAAAGCCTTCCTTGAAGTGCTGATAGAGTTTATCTTTAGATACTGAGACAGGCGGCGGCAATTCCACTTCTCCAAGCCCGAAACCAAATATGGCGGTAGGCTTACTCCATTTTGTTGTCGACCATTTATCATGATAGGTGATCATGAGATTGAAGGCTGTGCTGATTACCTGTTTGAACATTGGTCCGAGATCAGCTGCCGGATCCTTGGGTTTATGAACTTTTGGTCTGCCCATAAAGGCCTGGCATATTGGGATCCCTTCATTTATAGCGATTGTGGTCATCCAGATATCGATGCCGAACTGTGAGACTTCTTCGTTCCAGAGGCCGTTTTTGAGGTATATTCCGGCCAGATTGCCCGAGAAACCAAAGTCCCCACCTATTGGTTGCCTGACACGTCTTCCGTAGAGACAACGGGTCAGAGGGTAAGCGATATTATTAGTGATGGTTCCGTCGTATTTGTGCCTGACATACAGTGGGGCCACAAAGCCGAAATCGTTGAAAAGCGGTTCCCCGAGATTTTTAACCCATCGAGGAGTGATGCTTTTGAGATCCGCGTCTACAACGATAATAGCCTTGGCCTGAAGTTCGAGGACAGCTCTGAAAAGGTTTTTGAAATTGTTGCCCTTGCCCTTTACTCCTTCCGGCGTTGATAGATACATTTTGGGAATACCGGCCGTATCGGTGTTCATGAACACATTACCTGTGCCGTCAGAGCTGTTGTTGTCACAATTAATAATTAGAGCATCCAGGTGGTTGAAATATTGTTTCAATCCCAGGGCGGCCTGCTCCGTAGGGTATCTTATGAGAGCTGCCTCGTTGAAAGATGGTATGCCGACCACGATATCTGCTTTGCGAATATCGCTTGGGTTTTTTGCATGGAACATCATTAACGCCTCCCCGCATCACGGTGGTAGTCGGTTATTTTCTGATATTTGATTGTTAATAGCAATAATAAAGTGTGGTTGTATGTTCGGCAAGATGCTTGACATGCAATATATGAATAATCACAGAGAAGTACTATTTTCCCATGAAAAAACATCAGGAAGGTAAATGGTTTTCATGAGCATAAACAGAAAATGATTGCTTAAAAAAAGCAAAAAGCCTCCTTGCCTTTTGTACTCATATATGGGATTTTGCATAATTCTTATGAGTTCAAGAGATAAACCACTTATAGTGCAAAGCGATGGCAGCGTCCTGCTTGAAGTTATGTCGCATACCTTCGAGGATGCACGGGATGCTATACAGCCGTTTGCAGAGTTGATAAAATCTCCGGAATATGTTCACACCTATCGTATTACGCCCTTGAGTATTTGGAATGCGGCAGCTTCAGGGTTTTCCCTGGATGAAATACTGAATCGTCTGGAATCGCATTCCCGCTATGCGATTCCTCAGGGAGTGGAATTCAGGATCAGGGATTCATTTTCCCGCTGGGATGCGATCCGGCTTTTACCTGGGGACTCAGGCCGTCTGAATGTGGAGGTGGCATCTTCTCAGCTGCATGATGAAATCGTTTCGAATCAGCGTATACAAAATTTCGTTCTGTCCTCGTTGTCCCGCAATACCTTCAGCATTTCGGCAGAGATGCGAGGCAGGTTCAAGCATGCCCTCATCAAGGAAGGGTACCCTGCCAACGATCTGGTCGGTTATGAATCAGGTGCCGGACTTGAGCTTCAATTACGGAAACAATCCATTTCCGGCCAGCCGTTTTTGCTGAGACAATACCAGGCTGAGTCTGTAGATAATTTCTGGGCAGGCGGCGGGCCCCGGGGAGGACAGGGGGTGGTGGTGCTTCCCTGCGGGGCCGGTAAAACCATTGTAGGCATGGGAGTTATGGAGAGGGCGCGTACCCATGTGCTGATCTTATGTACGAATGTGGCGGCTGTGCATCAGTGGATAAGCGAGCTTATCGATAAGACCACGCTTGAGAGCGATCAGATTGGTGAATATACCGGAGCTAGGAAGGAAATACGGCCGGTAACGGTAAGTACGTACCAAATGCTCACTTACCGTAAATCGAAGCTTGGAGAGTTCGAGCATATGAAGTTGCTCATGCAGCAGGACTGGGGATTGATTATATACGATGAGGTGCATGTGCTGCCTGCGCCGGTTTTTCGGGCAACGACCGAAATTCAGGCCAAGCGAAGACTGGGGTTGACGGCCACACTCATACGGGAGGACGGGCTTGAGGAAGACACCTTTTCTCTGATCGGACCCAAGTGTTATGATGTACCCTGGAAGGAACTCGAGCAGAAAGGGTTTATTGCCGAAGCAGTCTGTTATGAAATACGTCTGCCGCTTCCTGCCATGCAGGAGAAAGAATATGCCTTACAACATGAACGGGCTCAGTTCAGGATTGCATCTGAAAATCTCTATAAAGACTTGCTGGTCAAAAAGATCATCAACGATCATGCAGATGAATCCATTCTGGTTATTGGGCAGTATATCAGCCAGCTCAAGAGGATTGCATCGCTATTAGGTGCTCCCCTGATCACCGGGTCGACATCCAACGGCAAGCGCGACCTGTTGTATCAGGCTTTCAGGCAGGGTGATATTCCAGTTATGGTTGTTTCAAAAGTGGCCAATTTTGCCATTGATCTACCCGATGCATCGGTTGCCGTCCAGGTTTCGGGCACATTTGGCTCCCGGCAGGAAGAAGCCCAGCGACTGGGGCGGATCCTGCGTCCGAAAAAGAGGGTCTCTACATTTTATACCTTGGTTAGCGCCCGCACATCTGAAGAAGACTTCGCTCATAAAAGACAGGTATTTCTTGCAGAGCAGGGATACACTTACAAGATAGAGGAATGGTCTCCCAATGATTTCTACCAATCATCTTATACATAGCATTCCTTCCTATATACTTGGTGTTATATCGACCCGTATCCTGGGGGACGCAACAGATGCCAATGTTCTTGCCACATGGTTGAATGACCCGGCAAGACTAAAAGATGTCCTTTCCATTTTCACACAAGCACAGAGGAGAATATTGTTTGATCTGTATGAATTGGGAGGACAGGCACAATGGTCTCTGCTGACGAAAATCTATGGCGATCAATTTGATGATCTCAAAGGGCAATTGAAATTATTCGGCTCATACGGAATCGTGTATCAGGGGGGTCTTAGCGGCAGAGATCCGGTCATTCTTCTCCCTTCACTGATACCCCTGCTGGAAGATATCCGGCAGACACAGGACAGGCCAGGCAACGAGCTTGTCTGGACAAGCCCTCCTGATATAAGTATCTGGGATCACATTGTTTTGCTTAATACAATCAGGGCTGAGAAAATACGTTGTCGTTTCGGGATGGAGCCCTTTAAAAAGGGTTGGCAACTTCTGGATGACAAACTAGATAAGGCCATTCAAATCAGTGAGATCTACTGGGAACTAGTTGAACTCGGTTGTATCCGGGGCATCAAAGGACGGGTTACGGTTCAGAATGCTGCCGCGGTAAGCCTTGCGATGGAAGGTGATCTGCGCCTGAAAATATGGCGATTTCTTCAACTCTGCAAGACTTATCCGGGCTTGGACGGTTTGCTATTAAGAGTCCTTGATAATCAAGGTACCACGAAATCCAGGGTAGAAAGAACAATATATCTTTTTCTCATTAAACATTTTAAAAATCTCACCAACGAAGAGGCCGTAGGCTCTGAGATCGTATCTAGCTTGATGGATCAGGGGGTGATCCAGGAGGATTCCACCCGAATGTGGCTCAGATTGCTGCCGGAAGTACACTTGGCTCTAAAAACCGGTAATGTGGACAAGACGAATGATGCTTACATGGAAGAGGTAATTATTCAGCCTAACATGGAAATTCTGGTACCCGGGGATTTTGATCCGCTCGATCATTTGCACGTGGGTGAAATTGCAGATATTGTGCGGGCTGATGTAGTCAGCATTTATCGTATTACCAGGGCATCAATTTATCGTGCACTGCTAACGGGCTGGAACTATAAAATGATTGAGCGATTGCTCGGCCGTATTTCCCAAAGAGCTGTTCCGGATAACGTTCTTAAAAATGTATCTTTGTGGTCTGGGGCATTGCGCAAGGCCCACGTCATAAAAGGTACGTTTCTGGTGCTGCAAGATGCAAAGCCTGAACTGGAGGGGACATTGGAAGAGATCATGCCGGGGATATACCGGATTCCTGAACGCT
>JAFGIF010000117.1 GCA_016929755.1 Deltaproteobacteria bacterium
ATTGAACGTAATCCCCCGAGAACACGCTCTGCACTTAGCAACAATTCGGCATAGGTCTGCTTGTGCTCAACACCATTCTCGTCTACATGCAGGATTCCGCTTTGTGGTGAAATAATCGTTGCAATCTTAAGCACATCCGGCAATGTTTTAATAATCAATGGCAAAAATAAATACTTGTCGCCTTCTGCTATTGCCAGTGGCAAATCATCGGTGATCCCCCTCAAATCAATTTTTCTGGTTACATCAGCAGTTTTTGCCGGCTGATCCACAGAAACATCGCCGTAATGTTCTACGGTTGATTTCATCCCGCTGTCCATCCGCCCCACTTCATGATCACGAAAATCTCCCGCTTCATATCTTTCACGTAATAAAAAGCGTTGAACCTTGCCGCTGGTTGTTCTTGGTATATCGTGCATTGGTACAATTGAATCTATTCCAACCCTGATCTTTTTTCCCAAATGTTCATTGATTTTTATTAAAAGTTCCTGCAGTTCTTCGTCCGCTTTTTTTGTCTTAATAAACAGTACGATTTTCTCGGAACCCTTTTCATGATCGGTAACTCCGCAGATAGCCATATTCTTGAAACCAAAAAACGGCAGAAGTTGAAGTTCTTCTTCGATGTCATGAGAATAAAAATTCTGTCCATTGATAAAAATTATATCCTTGTGTCTTCCGGTTACGGTAAGTCTGCCGTTTTGTATAAATCCGAGATCACCTGTTCGCAACCAACCCTCGCAGAACAAATCCTCATTTGCCTGGACATTCTTGTAGTATCCCCGGGTGACATGAGGTCCCATGACCTGTATATGACCGACAACCCCCTCTTTGACTACTTCATCATTCTCTACAATTCTGATCTCCATCCCCATAGCGGGATAGCCTTCATCCACAAACTCGATGCTTGTCTCCCCCTTGATTGCATCACTAACAATATGCTTTTGTGTAAAGACATCCCGGTCTATTAAATGATACATGCTATGGGTATTCACGGGGGGAGCCGTTACCAATAAAGTGGCCTCGGCCATGCCATAGACAGGGAACATGGCCTTGGGGTTAAACCCGTATTGCGTAAATCGATTGATAAACAAGCGCACGGCAGTGGGAGAAATGGGTTCGGCGCCATTGTAAAGCACCTCGATACATGAAAGATCGACCCCTCTGATAATTTCGTCCTTGACCATATAGAGCATCCAGAGCAATCCGAAATTGGGGCTAGGGATCTGGGTGACCCTGTACTTGTCTACTAACAGGATATTGAGTGTAGGGTTTACCACGAAGGTAGACGTCATCATTTTAATCTGCAGCATACCAACAGCCAGAGGTGCAAGATGAAAGCCGATCAGCCCCATGTCATGCGAATACGGCAGCCAGCTGCACGTGCTGACCGGATAATCTAAAACCCTTGGAGGACTCATATACAACTCTTCAAATATGCGGTGTTCTTCTTCATTGGCCGAGGCCCTGATGATTGCAAAAATATTACTTATTAGATTTGTATGGGTGAGCAGAACACCCTTGGGATCACCTGTTGATCCTGAAGAGAACTGTATATATGCCACATCATCCGGTGCAGGTTTATGATACCGGGTATCTTCTTCGTGATCCATGATTTCCTGTAAGGTCAAAATGGATTGAATATCCAAATCATTGTAGAATCCAGGGGATTGGTCGGTCAGGACATACGCATTATCCAACTGGTTGCAGACGCCGGCAATTTTCTCGCTTCTCATAGCAATCGGGAAACTGTTCGGCAAGGCTAGTGGAACAGGAATGAATCCGCCCAGCAAACTTCCCCAGAAACCCAATATAAAAAGCCTGTCGTTTTCAATCTGCAGGACCACTTTATCACCGACCTTCAAATTTCGCGCGCGCAGACCTCCCAGAACCTGGCCGGCTTCTTTCAGAAGCCTCGGGTAAATTTGCAGTTCCTCATTACCGTTATGATCCACGTATATGATCCCTCTCTTGGGGGCGATCTTAGTCGCAATCTGTATCATTTCCACCAAGTCAGAGGGAAAGTACGGTAATATATCAAGTACCGGCCCCCTGGTGAGAGCATCGGGACGGTTAAACAATTCCTCTGGATCTCCTTTAAATACATTTCGATGCCTGTTAATCATTGAATGCCTGCCTCTCAATTAATTCATAGGATTATCACCAAGCTTACCTAGCATGATCTATGCCCATGGACAAACGTTGCCTCAATCTAGTAATATAGCATGTTTGTAAAGCAAGCTATTTCCATCTTTTATACCCTGCACCACAGCATATGTGAAATATTTTTCACCTACCTTTGAAATAATTTTCCACTAATTATATTTAATAAAAAATATCTATATTATTGACCACATAAAACCACACACATGAGTATGCAAATAATAATGGTTCAAAACAGCTGTCATGCTTATGTGCATTCTTCAACTTATCGGAAAAATACATTAACACCTTGAATTCATTCCAATTAACAACATTTTTTCTATTCGGAAGTATACAAAGTGCTCTGCATACAATTTTTCTCACTTAAAAACAATATATTCTTTACCCCCCCTAAAAATCCATCTAATTTTTATCTAAAAGAACACTCTTGCATTGCCTTCCGTTTTAATAGGCACAATGGCACCGGAAAATCAGCTATGTGGATTGATTTATTCATATCCCTCCAAATTTAGAGGAAGATTGACCATATAACGCGCATATGCTAGATATCCAATCATTGTGGGACTATCCGCTAGCGTAAAAGCGAAACTTCTTTGGCGTTCCTTCTTCATCCAAGGGGCATGGAATTTTAAAGGCATGCAGAATCTCGGATTTGTATATGCCATGATAATCGGTCTTAAAAAAATTCATGCAGAGAATCCGGGCGAGAGCATTGCACGTCATCTTCAATTTTTTAATACTCACCCCTACCTCGCTCCGACCATGATGGGAGTAGATCTTAAACTGGAAGAGGAACAACAGTATGATTTGATCAAACAGATTCGGCCTACCATTTCCGGCTCTCTGGCAGCTATCGGAGACATATTTTTCTGGTCAACCCTGAAACCCATTCTATCACTGCTCTTTATAATTGCGATTATAACTGATCAGATTTGGGGAATTATTTTGGCTCTGGTTGCTTATAATATAATTCACGTTTGGGTCATGAACTGGGGATTCAACCAAGGCTATTCCCGCGGACCGGAGGCTGCGCTTGGGCTTGGCAAGGTTATATCGACCAGGAGAATCCAGCGTATTACCTATATAATTCCTTTATTATGCGGCATGGTAATGTATCTGATATCTTCTTGGAATGGGGCAAACATGAATTTGTTGACATTCCTGGCCCTGTTTGTGATATGTCTTGGTGCCGGCAAACTCAAGATCAGTATATTCTGGATTTTCTACGGAGTATTTACTCTTCTGCTGGTATGGGCTATTATACGATGAAAGAAAAAAACATCATTATACAAAATGAACTGGGGCTTCATGCAAGAGCTGCGGCGACATTTTCAAAAGAAGCTTCAAAATTTTCTTCTGCAGTTGAGGTGTTAAAGGATCATATGCAGGTAAATGGCAAAAGCATCCTGGAATTATTGACCCTTGCGGCCACAAAGGGCAGCACAATTACAATCAGGGCTGAAGGGAATGATGAATCTAATGCAATCGAAGCCCTTACATCTTTAGTTCAGGAGGGTTTCGGAGAACAATAATGAAACAACGACAGGTACATATACTCAATGGAGTACCTGCTTCTGCTGGAATTGCAATTGGACAAGCCGCCCTGATTGACACCAGAAAGATTGAGCGCTTCCCTAAAATTCGTATCACCGAAGAATTGGTGGATGATGAGGTCCAGCGCTTCAAGCAGGCAGTCAAAACGTCTGAAAATCAGATCCGTGAGGCTAAGACTCAATTAGAATCACATAATGTAGTTAAAGAACACGCCTTTATCCTTGAAACGCATCTGATGATGCTCAGCGATCCATCGCTTTCAGACAGGGTAAATCACTTGATTAAAAATGATCTGATCAATGCAGAGTGGGCCTTACGAATAACGCTTCAGGAAATAGAAGAAGATTTTGCTTCAATCGGGGATGAATATATTAAAAGCAGGGTAGACGATACTACTTTTGTGGCCGAAAGGCTTATGCGTAACCTGATAGGCAAAGAAATAGAAGGTTTTCATATTCTTGAAAAAAGCATCATTGTTTCCCATGATCTCTCACCAGCCGACACAGCCATGTTAAATAAGCAGAAGGTGCTCGGATTTGCCACGGATGTGGGTGGTCCCACGTCTCACACCGCTATTATCGCTCATTCTTTGGAAATCCCGGCAGTTGTCGGTCTGGAGACTGCGACGGCATCTATAAATCCGGGCGACATTCTAATCCTTGACGGTATTTCCGGGGTAGTAATTGTCAATCCATCGGAAAATCAGATAGCCGAATACGAGCAGAGGACCCGTTCCTTTCTTAACATTGAGCTCAAGTTAAAAGAAAAGGCCAAACAACCCGCCATCACCAGGGATGGTCACTATGTCAAAGTTCAAGGAAATTTGGAATTCAAAGAGGAAGTAAGAACCGTCCTTGATCATGGTGCAGAGGGCATCGGTTTGTACAGAACGGAATTCCTCTACCTGAACCGTGGGGATACACCTGCTGAGGATGACCATTTCTTTGCCTACAAAAGTGTCGTAGAAGCAGTATCTCCATATCACACCATTATCCGGACACTCGATCTTGGCGGAGACAAATTGAATCTCTCACTCGGAAAGGTGCAGAAGGAAATCAACCCGGTTATGGGACTGAGGGCTATACGCTTCTGTCTCAGAGAAACGGATATTTTCAGAACCCAACTCAGAGGGATTTTACGGGCAAGTCATTACGGAAACACCTCAATCATGTTCCCGATGGTATCCGGCATTGAAGAACTTTTGAAGGTCAAATCCATCCTGGAAGAGACCAAGCATGATCTTAAACGTGAGGGGATAGCGTTTGATGAAAACATTCCGGTTGGAATTATGATCGAAATCCCTTCCGCAGCGATCATTGCGGATCTGCTGGCAAAAGAGGTGGATTTCTTCAGTATCGGCACGAATGATCTCATCCAGTACACACTTGCCATAGACAGGGGTAATGAATATGTGAATTACCTCTACGACCCATTGCATCCGGCCGTGTTGCGGCTGATCAAAAACACTATTGATGCAGCACATAATGCCGGAATTGAGGTAGCAATGTGTGGTGAGATGGCAGGTAGAGAAATCTATACACCGATCCTGCTGGGAATGGGGATAGATTGTCTTTCAACAAATGCCTTCGCCATTTCGCACGTAAAGGAAATGACCCGCAAGATCAACATCAAGAAGTGCCAGAGCATTGTTGAACATATCTTCGATATGAAAACTGCGGCGGAAATTGACAGCTTTATGAACAAAGAAATAAAGAAAAATGACCCTCATTTTTTTGACCTAGCGTGATGTCTGATGATAAATACGACATGTGGTACAATAAGCAGCATTGATAAACTAAGCGTAGAAGTGAAAATCGACAGAAAAGCCTCCTGCCAGGGATGCCAGGCATCGGATATCTGCCATTCTTTTACTAAAAAAAATATGGATCTCCATCTGTCAAAACCCAGACAAACAGTCCATGTTGGAGATACGGTTATCATCGCCCTGGAGAGCGCATCCTTTTTAAAGGCGTGTGTAATAGCCTTTATGATTCCATTGATCTTTGTGGTTATAAGCCTTGCGATTACCATGTGGCTTGATATTGATGTATCCCTACAGGCACTGAGTGCAGTAATTGCTTTTGGTATCAGTCTGTTTGTCGTAAGGTGGATGGGGAAGACAATCCGATCTCCACGGATTGTTGAGGTTATTCATGAAGAGTGATTCTAAAAAAATCCTGTGCGCCAATTCCAAAGCACGACATTCTTATGATATTGTTGAAACATTTGAAGCAGGCATAGTTCTGGGTGGACCTGAAGTCAAATCGCTCAGAAACAGCGGTGGCAATATCAAGGACAGTTATGCAATAATCCGTCATACAGAGGCCTTTCTTAACAATCTTCATATAGCACCTTATGCGCAGGCCTCGATTCATAATTTCGATCCGACACGACCCAGAAAACTTCTGCTCCATCGCCGGGAGATAACCAGACTTTCCGTCAAGATCAAAGAAAAGGGACTGACCCTGATACCATTGAGAATCTACCTGAAGGGTAGTTTGATCAAGGTAGAGCTTGCACTGGCAAAAGGCAAACATGTCCATGACAAAAAAGAGGCCATAAAAGAACGGGACATCAAGAGAGAACTGGACAGAGAGGTTAAATCATGGAGATAATCCCCGATATCAACTATGAAAAACTGCTCAGGGCATCTCTGGCCAACGGAGGAGATTTCTCTGAAATTTACCTTGAAATATTATCCGGAACTTCCATTATTTCCGAAGCCAAAAGAATCGAAAAGTATCTTGCTATCGAAGAATTCGGGGTTGGTATACGTGTGGTCGTCGATGATATGGCAGCCTATGCCTATACCAATGACCTTTCCTGTCTTAATGAGTTAGCATCTACTGTTGCAGCAGCTGTGAAGACACGAGAATTTACAAACGGCATCTGTCTGGAAAAGAATCCCCCCATATCATACGTGGTTTTAAAAAGAGACCCGGGTAAAGTAGATTCCTCGGAAAAGATTGAATGGATACAGCGTGCTCAAAAGGTTGCCTGGGGTCTGGGCAGGTCGGTGGTTCAGGTTAAAATTCATTACACAGACAGCAAAAAAACTATAGTTGTCGCAAATTCGAATGGGTATATCTCTCAAGACAATCGAAATTCCATTATTTTCGCCGTGCAAGGAGTTGTTTCACAAAAAGGCCTTATGGAAACAGGCTACGAACAGATAGGCGGAGCGCGTGGTTTTGAGATCCTGGAAGAAAATCCACCCGAAGAAATAGCTTTAAAGGCCCTAAACCGGGCACTGCTGACATTGCATGCCGATAAAGCGCGTGGCGGACCAATGCCGGTTGTCTTGTCAAGCCAAGCCGGAGGAACCATGGTGCATGAAGCGATCGGCCATGGACTTGAGGCCGATCTGGCTGGTGAAGGACTGTCGGTATATTCCGGTCGAATAGGTGAGCAGGTTGCATCAAAGGCCATCACAGTAATCGATGACGGCACCCTGAAAGGGTTGCGTGGCTCCGCCGGGTACGACGATGAGGGTACCCGTTCGTCGCATACCATCTTGGTTGAAAACGGAATTTTAAAAACCTATTTGACAGATTTGATTACAGCAAGAAAATATGACCTGCCGCTATCAGGAAACGGCCGCAGGGAGTCATACCGGCATAAGCCGATTCCAAGAATGACAAACACCATGATCCGTCCAGGCAATCTTGATCCGGATGACATTCTTTCCAAGGTAGACCGTGGAATCTTTGTCAAAAAGATGGGTGGAGGCCAAGTCAATCCGGCCAATGGTGATTTCGTATTTGAAGTCAGTGAAGGGTACTCGATCAGTAAAGGTCAGATAGCAGAGCCTATCAGAGGAGCTACGCTGATGGGCAACGGACCCCAAATACTCCTATCCATAGAAGATGTCGGTTCGGATTTGGGGTTTGGTATCGGGACCTGCGGAAAGGACGGTCAAGGCGTGCCGGTGGCTGACGCTCAGCCGACCCTGTTGATTCCTCGAATAACAATTGGAGGTGCAGTACATGAAAAATAGACCGGCAATATATTCAGCCCTGATTATTGCAGCGATTCTTGCTCTTGTTCAAGGATGCGCATTTATCTCGCTTGATCTGGCAAGTTTTCTGCAATACCAGCCATTTGAAGAACATCTTTTGCGACCCGGCGGTAAGGACAAGGTCCTTGTTGTTGAAATTCTTGGCCCCATCACCGTTACAGCCTTACGCAATACCTTCAGACCAAGCCAGGGCACCCTTGAGCGACTTGATGCTGTACTGGGCAAGGCTGTTCATGACAAAAACATCAGAGGCATCATCATCAAGATTGACTCGCCAGGTGGTGGGGTAACCGCGTCCGACCTGGTCTTTAACAAGATGAAAACATTCAAGGAAACACAACATATCCCTGTGGTAGCATGTATCACAAACCAGGGCACATCCGGAGCGTACCTGATTGCTCTGGCTGCCGATAAAATAGTAGCCCTGCCTACCTCGATGGTCGGCAATGTCGGTGTTATTCTCCCATCGATCAGCCTGGAAGGACTCCTGGAAAAGCTGGGCATTCGCAATCAGAGTATAACCTCGGGCAAATTCAAGGATACAGGAAACATCTTGCGGGATATGACCGACGAAGACACCGCCATATTAGAAGACATCGTGACCGAATTCTACACCAGCTTCATCGGCACTGTACAGGAATATAGGCCGGTCACCGAAGAGGATCTGAAAATCATTTCAGACGGAAGAATCATGACAGCCTCAAAGGCCAAAGATCTTCACCTGATAGATGCGATCGGATATTTTGAAGAAGCGCTACGCCAAGCTGAAGACCTTGCAGGTACTTCGAACAGCACGGTTGTAGTTTATCGTCGCAAAGGTGAGAATTCCGGTGGATTCTACTCATGGCCCTAATCATGGGTAATCAAGCTTCCTATATCCTGGGACCAGCAAGATACTGAGAGAAATTATCAATTGGTCGCAAAGAATACACGTATCACAACTCTTGCACTCCTGATTGCCATGGCTGTCGCCCTGCATTGGGCTGAATCGTTTATCCCCAGGCCTGCGCCTTTTCTGAGGATTGGCCTGGCCAACATCTTTACGATGTGCGCCCTCTATTTATTCGGTGGCCTATGGGGCATATTAGTGGCTTCCATCAGGGTTATTATCGGGTCTCTACTTGCAGGAAACTTATTCACCCCCACCTTTTTCTTCTCTTTCGGCGGCGGGATTGTCGCCGGTATCACAATGTGGATAATGCCAAAAAAAATCTTTTCCATGATAGGTGTCAGTATTGCAGGAGCATTGAGCCATATGAGCGTTCAAATTATACTGGCAATGCTGCTGATCCGCCATAGTGCCCTCATTCATATCGTGCCGCTGTTTCTGGTTGTCTCGGTAATTACAGGCATTGTGAACGGCTACTGTGCATCAATCATTCTTGAAGTAGCCCGGGGGAGAAACCCATATCCGAAATCTTTTTGAATTATATCCGATCGTTTCCAATCGTATTTTCTCGGGCTGATCAATAAAGTGTATCTGTTTATAAAATTATAAAATTTATCTCGAATTCCAGCAGA
>JAFGIF010000118.1 GCA_016929755.1 Deltaproteobacteria bacterium
AGCCTGTCTGAAATAAAACGGCTTGATGCCGGTTACTGGTTCACCAGGGACAAAATAGAGTATCCATTCAGAGGAAAAGACATTAGGATTCCCACCCTTGAAGAAGCCTTGAGAGAATTTCCCGGGATGCTTTTCAACATCGAGCCCAAAGAATTATCCGATGGGATGGACAGATTGTTGATTGACACATTGGATAAGGCGGATGCTCTTGACAGAGTCATTATCGCCACCAGTAATAACTGGAAATTTTTACAGAACATCAAGGCCAGGTATCCATCCATGCGGGTAAATGCACCACGCCAGATGGTTATGCGGTTCTGGTTGAGCATCCTTTTCGGCATACACCGGTTTTTCCGGTGGGATTTTTACGCCTTCCAGGTGCCCTTTACCTATAAGAAACTGCCGGTTGTAAATCGACGATTTATCCGGTGTGCTCATCAGATCGGCAAACAAGTTCACTGCTGGACAATAAACAACGAGAGCGATATGAAGAAGCTTATGAAAATAGGTGTAGATGGTATTATGTCGGATTATCCTGATCGAGTGCTGGATCTGCGTGATCGAATCAGGCCTCATTGAGATATGCCAGGTTTAATTCTATGAAGAGTAAGACATCTATGAAAGTTAAATGTCCACAATGTGGTAAGCTTGTGGAGTATGAAGGCAACCGGTTCAGGCCCTTTTGCTCGGCGGCATGTAAAGGGAAAGACCTGATTGCCTGGGCCGATGAAGACTACAGCATCGCTGGAAAAAAAGCGGAAAATCGAGAAGATGAAAATAGAGACTAGAGCCCCTGTTGTTCTGGATAGAGCCCACCATCCCATATCCCGCAAGAAGATTGATACAGATGCCCTGAAGGTTCTTTACCGTCTGCACAGGCATGGATTTAAAGCGTATCTGGTTGGCGGTGCTGTACGGGATTATTTACTGGAGAAGACCCCCAAGGATTTTGATATTGCAACCGATGCCCGACCGGGCCAGATAAAAAAACTTTTTGCAAATGCATTTCTGGTCGGAAGACGGTTTCGGCTGGCGCATATCCGCTTCAAGGGTGGTAAAATCATAGAAGTGGCCACCTTCCGCAGAGAACCTGATCCGGCCGAAGACGAAAGAAAGGACAGCAATAACACTTTCGGCACACCGCATGAAGATGCTTTTCGCAGGGATATCACCATTAACGGCCTGTTTTATGACATTGCAACCTTTTCAATTATTGATTATGTGGGCGGCCTTGATGACATAGCCCGCCTTAGAGCTCGCATTATCGGTGATCCTGCAAATCGCTACACTGAAGACCCTGTTCGTATCTGGCGGGTACTCAGGCATGCGGCCCGTTCAAATCTGACCCTCGAAGAGGGAACTGAGAGCACCATTTTTTCTCACAGACATCTGGTTGCCACGTGCTCTGGTGCCAGACTGTTTGAAGAGTTGAATAAAGATATGCACTCCGGTTTTACCGGGCCGCTGATGGGGTTGATGCATCATTATGGAATCTTGCCGTTTATTCTGGGCGATATAGGTTCTTTTTTTGAGGCGGACTCCGACTCATTTACCAGGCTGCTTTCGCTTCTGAGCGCTCTGGATGCATCAGCCAATGCCGGCGGTGTTTTATCCCAACATGAGAGGTATTCACTTTTGTTCTGGCCATGGGTCAAGCAGATACTTTCTGATTGTAATCAACGCGGAGCAGACAAGATAAAAATTTTGAATGATGCTTTTATAAATACCCATATGACGGTGGTCGTTCCCAAGGCCCTGCGCTCCAATATAATTCAAACACTCATCATTGTGGACTACATGCTCAAGGCCATGGAAACAGGACGTATGCGCTGGTCCTTGAAAAAGAGGGCCCGTTACCCGGACGCTTCCCGTGTGTATTCCCTGATTGTAAACGGGCATATATTAGAGGGC
Source organism: Deltaproteobacteria bacterium (assembly GCA_016929755.1). Lineage (GTDB taxonomy): Bacteria > Desulfobacterota > Desulfomonilia > UBA1062 > UBA1062 > JAFGIF01. The sequence goes on from JAFGIF010000118.1 coordinate 1,912, forward strand.
AGGGATCCATTCGAGAAAAGCTTCAGACGAAAATACCGAACCCGGACCGGCAGACCCAGAGGCGGAAGAAATAAGAAAACAAACAAGCGCATCGATAGGTGAGCTGATTGGACTGATAGTGATCGGTGTTCAGTCTCTCAAACCCTTTATGGCAGACAGACGCATCCAGGAAAGCGCCCAGATCAGGAACAGCAGAAGAACTGCTGACGCAAGGCCTGCACAGACCATCATTATGAATCTGAAGCGTATAAAGCCGGACAGGTTAAATAGGTAGGTTTCATCGGCAAGTATCCCGAAAACTTCATGAGTCTCAGGGCTGGCCAACCAGGTTATCCACTGCTGTTGTGAAAGGCTGTCCCGTTTTATCCAATCGGTTCCGGAGTTCGAAACGCTCATGTGCTTGATCAGGTTTTGCGAATTTAAAGCTTTCCCGAAAGCTTCATTCAGCCCGGCCCCTTTTTGAATGAGGTTGTCAGAAGAGTAAAGGACCCTATTGTCGCGAATTATAAAGAGATGATATCCGTTTTCGAAAGGCCAGGATATTTGTAAGGTCTCCCCAGGTGCAGATGTTCCATAGTGATTAACCGTCATGCTCAGAATATTTTCCTGGAGGGTGATCATTGTATCGATGTGTTTCTGCTTTGACTGGGTAATAAGATACCACGTGGCCAACCATACCAGAACCAGGAGCAGGATGATTACAACCTCAACTACGGAGATTTTCTTTCTCAGTTTCTTAATAGACGTGTGATCATTAGAATTCATGGTTTTGTTATTATCGAACTTGCGATTATTATGCAATAACTGAATTGTGGTTCATCTATTGTAAAAACTACACAGAATTCAGGCCCACAGTTTTGATGAAAAATGACAACGCTATGTTTTTGCATACGATTTGTTGTATCGCCATTTTGGCATGATAGATGCACTATGGTAATAACTGGAAAGATGGAAAAGGACGAATGATGAACAGAAGAGGAAGTCTTGATATGATAGTTAAAAATATGGATCCTGAAAGAGCAACCAAAATATTAGCAAGAACACTGTTTAAAGAACTTATGAAAAATGGGTTCTCTAATAAGGATATCGTTAATTTTTCGAAAGAAATGCTTGAATGCATGGCTCTGGAGATGAGAAAGAGTTCTTCGACTGCTGCTTCCGATTCCAAAGACCGGTTACTTATAGGATAATTTATCGCGGACAAGACAAAGCACTATATCTATTACCTCTTCTAATCTAAGTTGTGTCGTATCTACCACAATGGCATTGCGTGGAATAATCAATGGTGAAGTTTGCCTGGTCCTGTCGCGCATATCCCGAATTTCCATATCTTTGAAAACCTGTTTAAACGTAATATCCACCCCAAGCGAAGCAAGTTCTTGATGGCGTCTTTTTGCACGTTCTTTCATGGAAGCATCCAGAAATATCTTGACATCTGCTTCAGGGAAAACAATGGATCCTGTATCCCTGCCTTCTGCCACAACCGAGGATGTGCGTGCAAACGATCGCTGGATATTCATGAGGGCTGCGCGTACTTGAGGATGCACGGAGATCTGAGATGCAAGCTCGCTGATATGATGGGATCTGATTTTTGCAGTTACATCATTGCCATTTACAAGGACCTTTTGGTTACTCAATGAAATGGTTGTATCTGCAAGTATTCGGGCCAGTTGATCAGGGTCATTGATATCGCTGCCTTCAACTTCAATTGCCAGGGCTGCGCCACGATACAGGGCGCCGGTATCAAGATAGGTAAATCCCAGACCAGCGGCCAGAGCTGCGGCAATAGTGGATTTTCCACTGCCAGCAGGGCCGTCGATCGTTACAATCACATGTTTCACTTCAAGGCCTCCATTGATTCAAAGAATCCGGGGTACGAGATGTCAACACATTCAGGCATATCCAATTTAACCTCGATATCTGCCGCCAGGGAGAGAATATGGAAGGCCATTGCGATCCTGTGATCGGCGAAAGTCTTCACTCTGCCTGAGTTCGGACTCAGAGGCCCTTCAATTATGAACCCGTCCTCAAGCTCTTCGATTTCCGAATCGAGTGCTGAAAAACCCTGTGCCATGGCTTTAATTCTGTCGGTTTCTTTCACTCTCAATTCTTTTGCATCTCTGATAACAGTCCTGCCGCGGGCCAGAGCTGCGGCAATTACCAGAACAGGGATTTCATCGATCAGGGCGGGAATTTCGTCTGAGCAGATTGTGGTGGCCTTCAGGGCGGTACCTTTGACCAGAACGTCTCCAACGGGCTCATTGTTTTGGGTGGATGTGTTTTTGATGATTATGGATGCCCCCATGCGTTTCAACACATTGATGTATCCAATGCGGGTATGATTGAGGCAAACATTTTTGATCAATAATTCCGATCCCGGGGTGGCTGCGGCCCACACAGCAGGAAAGGCTGCCGTAGAAGGGTCAGCGGGAATGTTAACATCTCGTGCATCGAGCTTCTGCGGTCCTTTTAAGCTCAACCGTAATCCTTCGATGTTGATTCGGGCATTGAAAAACTTAAGCATTCGCTCTGTGTGATCCCGGCTTTTGACCGGTTCGCTGACGCAGGTTGTTCCATGAGCGAAGAGGCCTGCCAGCAGCAGGCACGATTTAACCTGTGCCGAGGCGACGGGCATGGCGTAATCAATGGGGTGTAAGTTACCTCCCTGAATCGCCATCGGCAGATATGAACCCCGGCGGGCCATGAAATGCGCCCCCATGCGTGTAAGAGGCTCAATAATCCTGTCCATTGGCCTTCTGCTGAGCGAACTGTCACCACTGATCACACTGACACCATCAATACCTGAGAGGATTCCACTCAAGATTCTGGCGGTCGTGCCGGAATTGCCGGCATCGATAACAGAAGCCGGTTCCTTTAGATTTCCTCCACAAATCAACCAGGTATGGTCTTTGCGGACTATATCAGCCCCCAGGATTTGAAGGGCGCCTATGGTATTCATAATGTCTTTTGATTCCAGAGAGCCACGGACCGTGGTTGTGCCATGTGCCAGAGCCCCCAGCAGAAAGGCACGGTGGGACAGCGATTTATCTCCCGGTACTTGAATTTCAGCCTGGATATTCATACAAGGATCTCCTGGTTTTCATATATACCCGAAGCAGTTCCTCCAACTCTTGTTCCCGGTTGTCTGCAATCAGGCTCTGTATATGTTTCAGGGCCTGAAGATATTGTTCAATCCGCGGCATGATGTGCTGCTTGTTGTCCATGAATATGTCACGCCAGATAACAGGATCCGAGCCTGCTATGCGGGTGAAATCCGTGAATGCCTTTCCGAATAAATTGGACACGTTGTTCAGGTCCCGTGCCAGATGCATGAAAACAAAGCTCAAAAGATGGGGCAGGTGACTGATTGAGGCCATAACTGCATCATGTTTTTCAGGACTCATCTCGAAGGTTTGCGCACCACACATCTGCCATAAACGCTTTACAACCTCGATACAGTACCCTTCGGTTGAAGCAGAGGGGGTAATGACGCTGACGCCTGATCTGAACAGATCGGCCCTGGCGGCATCATAGCCGGAAAATTCGCTGCCTGCGATCGGGTGTGAGCCGACAAACCAAGGCCAGGATGCTATGACGCGGGATACTATATGCGATTTTGTGGAGCCGGTGTCGGTAATGACAGTGCCGCGTTTCAAATGATCGATAAGTCCCAGTGCTGTCTCGACAATTTCACCGACAGGCAGAGCAATCACTACTAAATCGCTCGTTGCGGCCAGGGAAAGGCTGTGGTCTCCTTCAACTATAATACCGTCTTTGAGCCCCTTTTTGATCGAGTCGGTGTTTGTATCGATTCCCGTTAGATATGCCTTGCCTTGCAGTGCCCTGGCTATGGAAGCACCAATCAGGCCCAGTCCGACTATGGTTATCTTCACAAGACATCTTCCAGGGCCGTAATAAAGGCCTGGTTTTCATGTGGCAGCCCGGTTGTTATGCGTATATAATCCTTGAGCTCCGGAGCATTCATGTAGCGGGTTATAATGCCTCGACGCAGCAGCTCCTGATATACATCCCGGGCATTCCGTCCGATCCGCAGCAGGACGAAGTTTGTCTGGGAGGGAACATATTCCAGTCCGAGTCGATCAAATTGGGTATAGAAGTAATCAAGCCCTTCCCAGGTGGTTTCAAGGGTCCGGGTTAGAAATGGGGTGTCAGACAAGGCTGCCGCACCTGCTTTCTCGGCCAGCATGTTTACATTGAAGGGTGGTTTGATGCGCAAGAGGCTTTCCAGTAACTGCTCCTGGGCCATGCCGAAACCGACGCGCAGCCCGGCCAGCCCGTGAGACTTGGACAATGTTTTTGCCACGATGAGGTTTTGATATTCTTCAAGCAGGTCCAGGGCGCTGAGAAAGTCATCTGCTCTTGCAAAAGAAGCATAGGCTTCATCGATGACAATGAGGGTTTGTTTTGGTGTAATCTCAAGTAGATGGAGCAATTCGTCCCGCTTGAGGTATTTTCCGGTGGGATTATTCGGATTGGCTATGAACACGATTTTGGCATCTAGAGCAAAGGCCTGCTCGATAGATTTGGTGTCAATTGCTTGGTCTTGACTCATTTTCGTAAACAATACCTGAGCCCCACAGGCCATTGATGCGATCCTGTAGTAGCTGAATGTTATCTCCGGAATGAGTACCTTGTCGTTTGGTTGTATAAATGCCCGGCAAATGAGGTCGAATATTTCGTCAGATCCGTTGCCGGCGATAATTCTATCCGGGCTGCATGTAAAAAAATGAGCAGCAGCATTTCTCAACAGCGACGAATGCGGGTCAGGATACAGGTGGAGTTCTTCTTTAAAGTTGCTGATGGCCTTCAGCGCCTCGGGACTTGGACCCAGGGCATTTTCATTAGAGGCCAGCTTGATGGGCTGGGCTACACCGTGCATATCCCTGATGGTCTGCTTGGATATGCCCGGGGAATATAATGGAATTTCCTGGAGCCAGGGTGTGGGTTGCGGTCCTTTCACTTGAGCATTTCTCCTTCCGGATATGATCCTAACACTATTATATCTTTTGTTAAATCAACAAGATCAAGCATTACCTGCCTGACCGGTTCATCGTCAAGGCTGCCTTGAAAGTCGATAAAAAACACATATTCCCACTGGCCTTTTCTTGACGGCCTGGATTCTATCTTGGTGAGGTTTATACCCTGAGAGGCAAACACTCCGATTGCATTGAAAAGGGCGCCGGGAACATTTTCAAGGGTGATAATAATAGAGGTCTTAGCCCTGTTTTTTGCCAAGACTGCGTTGCGGGAAAGAATCCAGAAACGGGTTATGTTATCCTGGGCGTCATTGATATTTTGTTCTACAATCGGCAGTCCATAAAGATGGGCTGCATGGGAAGAGGCAATGGCTGCTGCCGATTTATGGTTGCGGGCCGCTATGCATGCTTGTGAGGTGCTCTTTGTCTCGATGGTTTCGACACCGGGCAGGTTTTCCCGCAGCCAGTTGCGGCACTGGGCCAGAGCCTGGGGATGCGAAAAGACATTTGTGATTTTTTCAGGGGTCACACGTGATAAGAGGCTGTTGCGGATAGGAAGCATAATCTCTTTGCATACGTAGAGTTTGGACGTGATCATAGTGTCCAGGGTTAAATGCACCATACCCTCGGTAGAGTTTTCAACCGGGACAACCCCGAGGTCTGCTCTGCCCGCTCTCACTTCCCCGATCACATCTTCAATGCCGCTGAAAGGCATGAGGCATGCGTCGTAGCGAAAGGCTGAATATGCTGCCAGGTGACTGTAGCTACCCTCGGGTCCGAGATAGGCAATCCGTCTTTTTTGCTGTAAAGAGCGTGAATAGCTGAAGATCAGAGAAAAAAGATCATTCACAAACGATTCGTTAAGAGGTGATTCTATTTGTGATACCAGCCGTTTCAGAATAGACGATTCCCTGTCAGGGTCGAAGACGTTCATGGTGGTATGCTTTTTTTGTTCGCCTATTTTCAAACAAAGTTCGGCCCGTTCAATCAGCATTCGCAGCAGTTCATCATCAATTCTGTCAATTTTATTCCTGAAGGCTTCAATATCGTTTTTCATATGCTTATCCGCTGAATTATCAATACTAACATAGTCCCTTCCGGAATATTATATGTATGTTGTATTCATCTCTGAGTTTTTTCGTGCAATAGCTATCCAGCCTATCAAAAGCGCATGTAATTTTCAAGAAGTGGGCATAAAAAAGATTGATATATCACCTGTTCTTTCTTGACACCATACTCTTTTCCAATTATATCATTTTCTTAACTGGAATGCGAAGTTATCAAGGTAAGCCGAGGTAAACCCCCCTATACGTTTCCAACGGTTACCTGTAATTGCCGTTTTCCAGGGAATAAACAATTTTGTCCTTGTGTTTAGCCAGGCCGGGGATAGAAAAATGGAGGTAGTATAATGGCTGAAGGAACAGTTAAGTGGTTTAACGACAAGAAAGGCTTTGGTTTTATCACCCAGGATAACGGGGTTGACGTATTTGTACACCATTCTGCCATCACGGGAGAAGGATTCAAGTCTCTTGCCGAGGGAGAAAGAGTTACCTTCGACGTTGTCGAGGGACCGAAAGGGCCACAGGCTTCAAACGTAGTCAAGGGATAATCAAAAAAATCACGATATTTTCCTGATACTTTAATAATAAACCTGGAAAGAATTATTGACGCAGTTGTTCCAGTGAGTTTAGCCAAAGTTGGAATGAACTGCGTTCCCTTTCCAGCAGGCGCTGCCTCTTTTCCTTTTTTGGGGCCGGTGGTGCGAGCATAATGCCGAAGTTGATGTTCATGGGTTGAAATTTTTTAATCTGCGCATCGGTGATGTAGGAAATCAGGGCTCCAATGGCTGTATCAGGTCCCGGGGGAAAGAAGGGTTTTTGTTTCAGCATAGCCAGTATTGAGAATGCTGCAATGATTCCCATGGCGGCAGATTCCATATAGCCTTCCACCCCGAGTATCTGACCGGCAAGCACCAGATTTCTGTGCCCCCTGATGCTCAAATCTTTTTCAATTAAACGCGGAGAGTCAATAAACGTGTTTCTATGAATGCTGCCATGGCGGAAGAAGCTAGCCTTTTCAAGGCCGGGGATCATTCCAAAAATTCGCTTTTGTTCCGGATACGTGAGTCTTGTCTGGAATCCGACCATGTTGAAGGCTTCGCCTTTTAAGTTTTCCTTGCGCAGTTGAAGGACGGCATACGGGCTCTTTTGTGTTGCAGGATCAATGAGACCGATAGGCCTCATCGCCCCGAAGCGCAGGCTTTCTTTTCCACGGTCTGCAATGACTTCAACAGGTAGACATCCCTCGAAATATCTGGCTTCTTCAAATTCATGCGGGTAAACCTGCCGGGCAGACAAAAGCTCATCGACAAATGCATAGTAAAGATCTTTTTCAAGAGGGCAGTTGAGGTAATCGGTGCTGGCCGGTTCCCAGCGTGAGCCGAAGAAGGCCTTTTGCATGTTGATGCTTATGGCATCGATGATAGGGCTGATGGCGTCGTAGAAAAAAAGGTGCTTGCCCCCGCTGATCCTTGATAAAGTCAGTGCCAGAGGATCCGAGGTGAGTGGTCCTGTGGCGATTACAGTGGGATTGTTCGTGCTTAGTTCTGTAACTTCTTCCCGGATAACACGGATGTTGGGGTGAGAAGTGATTGTTTTGGTAATCTGCTGAGCAAATTCATTGCGGTCGACAGCCAGGGCTTTGCCCGCCGGCACGCGACTTGAATACGCAACATTCATGATGATGGAATTAAGTTCCTGCATTTCTTTTTTCAGGAGACCGTGAGCTGTGGAGGGATCAACGCCTTTGAACGAGTTGCTGCAGACAAGCTCTGCCAGATGTGCTGTTTTATGTGCCGGGGTTTGTCTGCCGGGTCGCATCTCATAAAGATCAACAAGGATGCCTTGATTTGCAAGATGAAAAGCCGCCTCAACTCCGGCAAGCCCACCACCTATTACCCGAACATTATTCAGGCTATTCTTCATAGTCACATTCAGGATTTGGACACGTGGCCTTCTGGCCTTTTTTCAAAAGAAAATCCGCTTTACATACAGGACATTTCTTCTCAATAGGTTTTGTCCAACTGATAAATTGGCATTCTTTGTTGGAACAGGTATAAAAGGTCTTGCCTTTTTTCGTTCGCTGCTGAGTGATTTCACCTGTGCAGCAGGGCAGGGGGCATTTCATGTCCAGGGTATAGGGTTTGATATTCTTGCATTCCGGATATTTGCTGCAGGCCAGAAAAAGGCCGTATCTGCCACGCTTGACCACCATCGCAGACCCGCATTTATCACATTTTTTTTGAGTAGTTTCCGGTTGCTTGAGCGGTTTGGTATTTTTGCAATCGGGATAATTGCTGCATGAGAGAAAGGCTCCGAATTTTCCATGCTTGATAATCATCGCAGATCCGCATTTATCACAGACAATATCTGTCTGCTCAGGTTTGGGAAGTTCTTTGATCAGAATTTTTCCGGATTCATCCCTGGTGAACTCTTTGGTATTGGTACAATCGGGATAGCTTGAACAACCTAAAAAATAGCCGTTTTTGCCCAGCTTGATATTCAATTGGGCCCCGCAAAGCTCACACGTAATGCCTGATGGGGTGGGGGTCATTTTCAGATTTTCCATGTTTTTCTGAGCAAGCTCATGTTCATTATTGTAAATTTCGTAAAATGTTTCCATGATTTTCAGGTATGGGGCTGAACCTTCTTCGATCTTGTCCAGATTTTCCTCCATTCTGGCAGTGAACCCGATGTCCAGGATCTGGGGATAATTTTTTACCAACAGATTGTTTACGTTTCTTCCGAGTTCCGTGGGGATGAAGGCGCCCGATTCAAGATTGACATATCCGCGGTCCTGAATGGTGGAAATCGTTGGAGCATAGGTACTGGGCCTGCCGATGCCCTTATCTTCGAGTTCCTTGATCAGGCTTGCTTCGGTATAATGCGCAGGTGGCTGGGTAAAATGCTGTTTTGGTTCGAGATCTATGAGGGTGAGGTCATCCCCCTGTTTAATGGTATCGGGGAGCCGAACATCTTTGTCTTCCTGGGTCTGATATATTTTCAGGAAGCCGTCAAATATTAAAATTGAACCGGTTGAGCGCAAAGAGATTTCATCCGCCTGGATTTCTATTGCAGTCTGATGGAAGATGGCCTCTTTCATCTGGGAGGCAATGAATCGTCTCCAGATCAATTCATACAGGTTGAGTTGGTCACGGGAGAGATGGGCCTTCAATTTGCCGGGGGAGTGCTGCAGGCTGGTAGGCCTGATGGCTTCGTGTGCTTCCTGGGCCGATTTTTTGGCCTTAAACTTGCGGGGTTTATCAGGCAGGTAGTCCTGGCCGAAATTGTCGGGTATGAATGTTCTGACCTGATCAAGGGCCTCCTGGGAGATATTAGGAGAGTCTGTCCTCATATAGGTGATCAGTCCGGTGATCTCTTCACCGCCGATTGATAAACCTTCATAGAGTTGCTGGGCAATCACCATGGTCTTTTTCGCGGTAAATCTCAGCTTCTTGGAAGCTTCCTGCTGCAGTGTGGATGTTATGAAGGGCGGCGCCGATTGTCTGGTTCGGGTTTTTTTCTTGATCTGGCTGATAGTGATCCGGGATGCATTTCTAATCGCCTTTTCGATATTCTCAGCCGCTTCCTGGTTGGGGATTTCCTTGGGAATGACTACCTTGGCCGGGAATTGTTTTCCGCAGGGGGATGCCAGCATTGCTTCAATGGTCCAGTATTCTTGCGATATAAAGGCTTCGATTTCTTCCTGGCGCATGCAGATCAGACGCAAAGCTACCGATTGTACCCGGCCCCCCGAAAGTCCCCGTTTGACCTTTTTCCATAAAAGCGGGCTCATGGTGTAACCAACGATTCTATCCAGAGAACGTCTGGCTATCTGAGCCTGATAAAGGGATTGATCGAGTTCCTTGGGATTGTCGAGAGCTTCTTTTATAGCCTTCTTGGTTATTTCATGAAAGATAATACGCTTGATTTCAGATTTTGATTGCTTGATTTCTTCGGCTACATGCCAGGCAATCGCCTCACCTTCACGGTCAGGGTCAGATGCCAGAAAGACCTCCTTGGCCGATGCAGCTGCTTTTTTAAGTTTTTTAACAACATCTCTTTTATCCGGTTTCACCCGATATGACGGCGTGAACTCATTCTCGATATCAACTCCAAGAACAGTTTTGGGCAGGTCCTTTATATGACCCATGGTTGCTTCAACCGCGTAGTTCTGACCCAGGTAACGTTTTATGGTTCTGGCCTTGGTGGGGGATTCCACGATTACCAGTGTCTTAGCCATGTGTGCTCCTAGCGATAAATTTATTTCCCTCGATTCTGGTCACTGTGCCTCTGAGTTCCAGCATGCTGATTCTCTTGGCAGCCTCCGTTATATGGATTCCAAGTTCGTTTGCGATCTCTTCGATGCTCAACGTCTGACCATGAACGAGATCGACGATTTCGTCCGCGTTTTCAGATACCGAGCCTGTCTTTGTATCAAATATGCATTTTAGCTGTGGTACAATTTCCACAATCACATCTGCGGCGTTTTCTACCAGGGTTGCTCCCTGGCGTATCAGAGAGTGTGGTCCTTTTGTGCGTACGTTGGTTACATTTCCCGGCACTGCCATGCATAATCTGTTCTGTTCGGCTGCAAACCGGGCTGTGATTAAAGCCCCTGATCTCTGTGTGGCTTCCACCACGACTACCGCACTGGAAAGGCCTGATATAATGCGGTTTCTTCTGGGGAAATTCCTTGCATCCGGTGTTGTGCCGGGAGCAAATTCGGAGATTACAGCGCCCTGGGAAGCAATTTTTTCTGCAAGGTCACTGTTTTCCGGTGGATACACGATATCGATTCCTGAACCGAGCACTGCAATAGTCGGAGATTTTTCAGATAAAGCTCCCATATGAGCCTGGGTGTCGATGCCGCGGGCAAGGCCCGATACTACGGCAATACCATGCATGCTCAATTCATTGGCAATCCTGTAGGCCATTTCTTTTCCGTAATGCGAGGGTGAACGGGTTCCGACAACGGCAACCGCAGGTTCAAGGTCTTTGAGGCTGCCTTTGCAATATAGTACGCAGGGCGGGTCGGAAATTTCTTTGAGTAATCGGGGATAGACAGGGTCGCTATACGACAGGGCAGTTGCAGCGCTGTCATGTAATTTCCCGAGAATCGTTTTGGTTGCCTCCTGATCCGGGCCGGCCATTAAAGCCTCCTGCTGGATCTTGTTGAGGACTCCAAGGTCCCTGATCTCGGAGGGTGAGGCATCAAAAATATCTTCCGGGCTTTTGTATACCTCGAGAAGCTTCAGTATGCTTTTGGGCCCGATGTTCGGTATGAGACTCAGGGCGATCCATGCTTCGTTATTGTTCATTTCTTTCCCGTTTATTCCAAGCCTAAGCGCTTAACGAATGGAAGATGCAGTTGTCAAGGTCTATTATATATCATCAAAGGTGCCATGCCTGCCGGATCCATTTTTAAAGCGCGTTGCTCCTTGAACTGTTTCCTTGCTTTGTATTACCTGCATGCCATGTCTGAATTCATTGGCCATTGCATCGGTAAAACCCAGCTCAAGGCCTTCAATCAAAGATAGTCGGTCGTGCTTAAGGCAGACTTGAGGAAATTGCGAAATCTGAGCTGCCAGGTTTTGAGCGTGGTCTTTTGCCCGGCCATCGTCAACCACCATGTTTGCCAATCCCATTCGATAAGCATCATCGGCATGTACAGCTCTGCCGGTAAGGATCATATCGAGGGCATGGCTCACGCCGATCAGACGGGCCAGGCGGACGGTGCCGCCGTCAATAAGGGGAACTCCCCATCGGCGGCAGAAGACACCGAATATGGCGTTCTTTTCCATTATTCGCAAATCGCACCAACAGGCAAGCTCGAGCCCTCCGGCAACTGCATAGCCGGAAACCGCAGCAATAACCGGCTTCGAAAGAATCATTCTGGACGGGCCCATGGGCCCGGGGCCGTCAGGGTCGAGCCGATTCGGTTTGGCGTTTGAAATAGCCTTGAGATCAGCCCCTGCGCAGAAGTTTCCCCCCTCACCCCATAAAACAGCAACTCTCATGCTCTCATCTTTTTCAAATTCTTCAAAAGCTTCAAACAGCAGTTCGGCAGTCTCTCTGTCCACGGCATTTCTGACTTCCGGACGGTTGATTACCACGGTAAACACCGGTGGCTGTTTTTCAATTATGACCTTCATGTCACACTCCTTTATGCAAATAATTATGAACGGATACTTTGCATTTGTCCATACTGTAGGATGTAGGAGGCTTTTAAGAATGCTAGGTGTCCGGCAAGCAGGAGGAATTATACCAATCAATGCATTAGGTTCGTAGGGGAATATTTTATATATTGTTTTTGTGTCCTACCTTTTTAAGTGTATGGCTCTGGTGTAGTGTTTTAATAAGCTAATACCAGGACATGAGCACTATTCTGCGATTATCTGAGCTCGGAAACGGATAGAATTCTGCGGGAGGTATTCCAGATTCGTGTGGAACGAGAGGGTACCATATACAGATCCTTTGTTTTTCGTTGGATTGATACTCAGCACGAGTTTTTTGAATTCTCCAGGTCCCAGGGTGCATTCATCCCTGGGAGAAACTCTGGCGAGCCCTTCCGGCTTTACTGAGATCTCTGTAATGGCTATAAGGCTTTTCCCCTTATTGGTAATCAGGATCTCCTGCTGATTCTGAGAACCTTTTTTGATTTTTCCGAAATTGATATAGCGTGGATCGAGAGACAAAGTCTCGACTATGTTTGCAAGCACATTCAAGTTAAGATTGGCATTGTTCGGATCATTTACAGTAATCGATATATTTTTGCTGAATTTACCAGTTATGTTCTTGGTGGGGATCTGAAGTGTTATTTTACGCGATTCGCCCGGCTTGATTTCCGGCCCGCCCGGGGCACTGATTTTAACCCCTCAGCATGGGGTGATTTTGAAAGTCAGTTCTTTATCGCCTGTGTTTTTCAGGAAGAAGTCATGCGATATTTTTTTACCCTGCGGGATATCGCCGGCATCGAATAGAGGGTTTTCAATCGCGGCCCTGGGTGCGGCAAATGCAGATGGCAGCAGAGGAAGAAGTACAAAAAAGAAGGCTGCAAAGATTAATCTGGAAATCCTTAACATCATGTGCCCTCCTGGATTTCAATTGAAATATTGTATCGGTTTTTGTTCAATTTAATTCAAAGGACATGCCCTTTATGCACAGTAAGCATTATCATATGAGCGAGTAAAAATCCCGCCGGAGTTTCTTATATGAATATCTTTCATAAGCCCCAAAACACATATGCAGGTTAAAAGAAATTGTAATCACTCTGTATTCTGACTTGTTTCTTTACTTTCAGGAATAACCTGGGCCCGGAACCGGATACTTTTTTGGGGTAGATATTCCAGGTCGGTAGATATGATTAAATTTCCGTATATGTTTTTCTTGGATTCGACAGGAGTGAGTGTCAATAGTATTTCGCGGTGTTCTTTTGGTGCCAGGATGAATTCTTCCTGGGGAACCAACTGCACTATCTGTTCCGGATTAGCAGAGATATGGGTAATAGTTAAGGGATCATTACCTTTATTGATTACCTGGATTGCTTTGTGATGTGTTGCTCCCGCTTTGATCATGCCGAAATTAATATAGCGGGGCTCGATAACGATAACCTCCTGCACATCTGCTTGTATGCTCAGTTTGGCCGTTGCGGCATCCGGGTCGTTTGTGGTTAGATAGATGTCTTTACGGAAGCTGCCCTTTCTGGAAATGGTTGCGATCTGAATTGTGATCTGTTGTGATTCCCCGGGGTTGATATCCGGCCCGCCCGGGGCCAGCACCTTAACCCCTCAACAACCTTTGATTTTATAGGTTAGAACCTCATCGCCGGTATTCGTGATGATAAAATCATGTTCGATCTTTTTACCTTGAGGGATCTGGCCGGCATCAAACACCGGATTTTCAATCAATGCCTTGGGCGCGGCATAGGTGTTCGATATAATAAGAACAACCGCAGCGAAAGCAGCAATCAGGATGTAATGAAGTCTCTGCATTTTCACACAACCTCCGAGTTTTCTTCGATACCATAGACTTGATCGGTTTTCCATGCAATTTTAATTAGCAATCCTGGTCAGCTATTTAAATCAATCAAGTTATGCTTTTGCCGGATGAGACATAAAAATTTCTCAATTTAAAAAAATACTTGACTATAAAGTCGGAAAAGACCATATGGTCGCTAATGAACTATTAGTCGGAGAATGTAAGGTGGTGAATGCTGTAAAAAAAGAAGAAAGCAGACCCCGGATGACTCGCCAGGAACGTCGGGTATTTAAAACCCGGAACAAGCTTCTGAGCGCATCCAGCAGGCTGTTTGCTGATAAGGGCATAGATTTAACAACCATTGACGATATTACCGAGCGGGCCGATCTCGGGAAAGGTACCTTCTATTACCATTTCAACTCCAAGGAAGAGGTTATCACCGAGCTTATCAGTAGTGTTTGTGAAGGACTTGTCTCCTCGATCGAAAAAAAGACCGAGGGTGTTACTGATCTGCCTGAATTGCTTGATGGTATCATCGTTGCTCATATTGAGTTCTTCAGTAACCGATGGGATGATTATGTGCTCTATTTTCAGGGAAGGGCCGACCTGAAGCTGAAGGAAGGATATTCAGGGATCGAAGAACCATTTTTGAATTACCTGGCTGCGATCGAGAAACAGCTCGATTCGGTCATCAAATATAACTTACCAAAACCTTTGCTGAGCAGAATCGCCTGTGCTGTGGCGGGTTTTGTATCCGGCTATTATTCGTTTTCGGTGATCGCCTCCACAGGTGAAGATGTCGACAGGACATTGCATTCACTTCGGGGCGCTCTTGTAGCTAGTCTTTGCCGCTTCATAAAAGAAGCGTTACCCTCATCCGAGCCGAAGTAACAATTCTGCTCACGAAGATGGGCTTCTTCACAGTTTTACTCCAAAACAATAAATAGAAGGGAAAGAGAAGATGAAGGCTAACATTGTAAAACAAGCAGTCAAAGAAAATGTATGGGGAATCGCGGCAAGTTTTGATATTTACAACTGCGATCCGGAAACTATCCGTAATGCTGAAAAAATACGGCAGTTTGTGATTGAACTCTGTGATCTGATCGAGATGGAAAGATTCCAGGATACAATCGTGGTAAACTTCGGAGAAGATGAACGAGTGGCTGGATATTCCATGGTGCAGTTGATTGAAACCTCATTGGTGTCAGCCCATTTTGCCAATATGACCAATACGACCTACCTCGACGTTTTTAGCTGCAAGCCATATGATCCGGACAAAGTAGAGGAGTTTGCATTAAGGTTTTTCGTCGGCTCGCACTGCTCCACGCATGTCAACCTGAGGCGTTAGCGATGCACAGGGTGCGGGTAGTTACCCGGATTGACGAATGTCGTGATATCTGGCAGCATGTGATACCGGATGAATGCATTACCGATTTGTGGGAAGTTCGAGCATGTTTTCAGCAACACTATAAACACCATCCCGTGTTCATTGTAGCCGAAGATCAAAATGGAATATGCGGCCTGATGCCTTTGAGCAGGATTGACGAATCCCAACACTACGGATATTTTCCGGGAGAAACCTGGAAAGGGAAAACCTGGCTGGAAAAAAACCGGATTTATGCAAGCAACAGGAATGTTATGCATGATCTCATTCTTCACTGTCCCCCGAGGTTTAGCCTGCGTTATCTCTGTGCATCTGTAAGCACGCCTGCGATTACAGCAGCAGTCGATGAAATCGGATATGTTTTTTTGCCTAAATACTATAACTACGATATGGAAAACTACTTTCGTGAATTTTCCCATAAATCAATCAAGCAGATTTTACGCGAGGTATCAAATATAGAAAATATGGGAACCACGTACCGTTATGACGAGATTGCTGATTTTGATCTATTGTTGGAGATGAACATTAAACGATTCGGTTCAGAGTCCTATTTTTATGACAACCGTTTCAGGGAGAGTTTCAAGAGCTTAATACATTTTCTCTCTGAAAAAGGCTGGCTGCGATTTACCACACTGCTCATAAATGACGAGCCTGCAGCTGTTGATATGGGGTGTTTGTACCACGGTGTATATACCCTCATGGCAGGTGCAACCAGCAGTAAATACCCGGGTGTTGCAAAGGTGATTAACCTTCACCATATGAAACGGGCCTGTCAGGAACAGATGCAGCAGGTTGATTTCATGTGTGGTGATTTTACCTGGAAGAAAATCTTTCATCTCACCCCCAGGCCGCTGTTTCTTCTTTCGAATATTGCGGCGAAGGTATCACAGCCGGGCATAGATAAATCTTCCAGGAGGGCCGCGAATGTCTGACAGTCGCATTGTTGTGGTCGGTACAACCTCGGATTACATTGATCATATCCGCCGCAATTATCCGGGCAGGGCATTATTTATTACAGATCCGCAAGAAAGGGCCCGAGCAGCAGAAGCCGTGCCCGAGTCATATGAAGAAGTGTTAACCGGGCTTAACAATTTCAATCATGTTCTGGAGACCTTGCGCCAACATCTAAATTTATATGGCATGAAGCCCGCAGGTGTTGCTTGTTATGATTGTGAATCCCTGGGTCTGAGCGCATATCTTGCCCGGAAGTTGGGATTGATGTTTCCTTCCGAGAACTCAATAAAATTGAGTCGTAACAAATTCTTTTCAAAGAATCTCTGGCAACAGGCAGGGTTGCCATGTCCTGCGGTGATTCTGGTTCGGGATCTTTCGGATATGCTGCAATTTATGGACAAGATTGGCAAGCCTTTGATCATCAAGCCGCTTACCGGCGCCGGAAGCGAACTGGTGTTCAAATGCTCGGATCATGATGATTGCCGGAAAGCCTTTGAAACCATTAAGTCACAGATGATTACCCGTCGGAAACTACGCCTGTATCATAGTGAAGATATCAAATCAGCTGGTGTAAAACCGCTTAAGGAGTTTGCTGCTGAAGAGTTCGTTGAGGGAACGGAATATAGTTGTGATTTTATGATTGAGACAGACCGGCTGGAGATATTTCGAATTGCCAGAAAAATCAATGCCCATGACCAGAGTCCCGGTACAGTTATGGCATATGTTGTACCTGCAGGCCTGCCTGATAACATTGATTATGAACAATTCAAACTTCTGCTGGCCAATGCCGCTCATATCATGGGGCTGAAACATGCCGTCTGCATGGTTGATTTTATCGTTCACCAGGACAATATCTGTCTGCTCGAAATAACACCCCGTCCGGGGGGTGATTGTCTGCCCAGGCTGATTTCTTATAGCTTCGGTCTTGACATGATCGGCCTGGCCCTGGATTTTGCCGAGGGGAAACCGGTTTTTATTCCGGAGGCACTCCACAGGGAAGCCTTTGTGGGTCTTCGCATATTGGCAAAGTGCTCAGGCATTATCAGAAGCATTGATGAGCATGCCATTGTTCGGGATTCACGCGTACGCGAGTGTCATATACTGCGCAGCACGGGACACAAGGTGATCTTTCCTCCAGATGATTACGAATCACGTCTTTTAGGGTATGTTATTTTCAAGCCTGCATCATCGGAGTGTATCGAACAGGAATGTCTTGAGATCGAATCGAAGCTTGTTGTTGACATGGAAGACAGCCCGTGGAAAAGCATGCAAGCACACTGAACAATGCACTTCACATGCTGCGGGAACAAACACCTCTTCTGGATCAAAACGAACCAGCAGCTTATGTCCGCTCTTTCCTAAACCGTGCTGAAGACTTTATGGAAACTCACGCCAGATATGGCTCCCCGCTGTATATTTTTGAACAGAGGGTTCTGCTTGACCGGCTGGAGATATTCAGGGCGGCGTTTCGTGAGGTTCTTGATGAGGTTCGCGTTTATTATGCGGTAAAAAGCAATACCTATCCGGAAGTGGCCAAAAACCTGCTTAAGTCCGGTTGCGGCCTGGATGTCTCAAGCGGGAAAGAGCTGTCAGATGCACTTGCGTATCAGTGTGACGATATCATTTTCAGCGGACCGGGAAAGACATATGACGAACTAGAACTGGCGCT
>JAFGIF010000119.1 GCA_016929755.1 Deltaproteobacteria bacterium
AATTCGAACAGGAATTCGCGCGATTCTGCTCATGCAAACATGGAGTTGGTGTAGCATCGGGAACGGATGCTCTGTTTCTAAGCCTGAAGGCTCTTGGAATTGGCAGCGGGGATGAGGTAATTACAGTTGCTAATACATTTGGCGCTACAGCCCTGGCAATTCTCTATACCGGGGCACGCCCGGTTTTCGTCGATATTGAGCAAAACTCACATCTTATGGATACAAACCGGATTGAAAAGGCGATAACCACAAAAACCAGGGCCATTATACCGGTTCATCTCTACGGAAGATGTGTTGATATGAAGCACATTATGAAAACCGCTGATGCCCATGGCCTGTACGTGCTTGAAGATGCTTGCCAGGCCCATGGAGCCCTGTATGATGGAAGACCGGCCGGAAGTCTTGGCCATTGTGCGGCTTTCAGTTTCTATCCTACGAAGAATCTGGGAGGTCTCGGCGATGGAGGCATGATAACAACCAATGATACCGAGCTCTACGAAAGACTCATGCTTCTAAGAAATTATGGCCAGGCCAACCGCTATATTCATGATTTCATCGGATACAATTCGCGTTTGGATGAAATTCAGGCTGCTGTTCTTAGCGTGAAACTTGGCTATTTAGAGCATTGGGTAAACCAGAAGCAGCAGATTGCCCAGCGATACGACCGGGCATTTCAGGACATTAATCTTGTTCATCCCGGGATAGCTTCTGAATCACGTCATTCCTACCATTTGTATGTTCTTGCCATAAACCGGCGAGATGAGTTACAAGGGTATCTGAAAGATAAAGGAATCGAAACCCTGATACACTATCCGGTGCCCCTGCACAGGCAGGCAGCATTTAAAGAATCCCGGGTTCCTGAGGGTCTTCCTTATACGGAGCTTCGCTCATCTCAGATCCTGAGTATTCCCATCCACCCCTGGCTCGATGATTGTGAGTCGGAATACATCATCAAAACAATTACTGAATTCTTCTCATGAAAATATGTATTGCAATCGAAAAATTTAATCCGCATGTCGGTGGGGCCGAGAGGTACTGCTGGGATTTCGCCCACTTTCTCGCAGAACGTGGCCATGAGGTAGAAATAATCTGCATCAAGGCAAAAGATCCATTACACCCGTCGATCCATATTATTGAGGTGATGTGCATACGGTTCCCTCAGGCGCTAAGGCACTTAAGCTTTGCCGTCATGCACTATCTCAAGGCACGATCTCTTCCAGAGCATATCCACTTTTGTGTTGGGAACACCTTTTATATGGATGTTTATCAACCGCATGGGGGTCTTCATCGTGCCTGGTTTTTGCATGATACTCTGCGCTATCCGGATTATCTCAGAAAATATATACGTTTTGCAAAACGGCTCAGTCTAAAAGATGTTGTACAGCGTGAGCTTGAAAACCGGATATTCCGGAAGAGCAGACCGGAGATAATTGCGATATCAAAGATGGTGGCCAGGGATATACGTTCCTGGTTCAACTGTCCGGACAAAATGATTCATGTAATTCCCAATGGCATTGACCGGAGCAAGTTCTCTACTGAAAATAAAAAATATGCCTTACAGGTTCGATCGAGGTATGGCCTGAAACCCGAAGATTTTATCTTTTTATTCGTGGCCAACAACCTTACCCTGAAAGGGTTTGACGTCCTGCTCAGGGCCTGTCGAATGCTTGACCATCTTGATTTTAAAGTACTGGTGGTCGGAACTGAGGATGTACGAAACAGAAAAAAAGACCGGGATCTTTCGGATGTCATCCGATTTGCCGGTCGATCGGAAGATCTCGAAAAAATATATCCTGCTTGTGATTGTCTTGTTCATCCTTCATACTACGATGCCTGTTCGCTGGTGGTGCTAGAGGCTCTGGCATCGGGTATTGTTGTGATAACAACCAGCACGAACGGCGCAAGCATGTTTATTACAAAGGATAACGGGCATGTAATTGATCCTGATGATCCTGGTGCGCTGGCTGCGGCTATGAGCGAGGTTTATTATCACAAAGGCCCAGGCATTGCCCCAATGCAGTTTCAGGATCAAGTGGATGTTTTCAGCAAGGTTGAGCGGGTATTGTTGAATATATCCAGTAAGAATTTAAAGGGTTAACTTTCTATCTTTAAAATTGAAAATAATCTGATACGACAAACGATATGAAAACAGACCTGAAAAAAGAAGTACTGATTCTGATTCAGGGAAATGATATTGCTGCAAGCAGGTATCGTATTTTGCAGTATATCCCCTATCTGGAAGACCATGGCATGATTTGTACGGAAATGGGTTTTCCCGGTTCACTAAATGAATATGTGAAGCTGGGCACAATCCTGCCTAAATATGATTGTGTCTTTGTTCAGCGCAAAAGATTTCATTTTCCGTTTCTTCCCATTTTACGAAAAAGAGCTGTGAGAATAGTTTATGATCTGGATGATGCTGTAATGTTTAAGAATACTCTTGCAGAGTCTCCCTATTCGAAAACCAGGCAGAAAAGATTCCGGAATATGGTCAAAAGCTGTGATGCTGTTATAGCGGGAAACACGTTTCTGAGAGATCAGGCCTTACGCTATAATTCCGCAGTCACGGTAATCCCGACATCAATCCCGGTTGCAAAGTACAGCTTGAAGGATTACTCACAAAAAAAGCCGATCGTGACAATCGGTTGGATAGGTGATCATGGCAGTATCCACTACCTTGAAAAAATGAAAGACGTATTTGAGGATCTTGGCAGAAAGTATCCGGGTAAGGTTGAGCTGAAAATAATCTGCGATGTGTTTTTTGATTGTGAAAACATGCCGGTCAAGAAAGTTGCCTGGACCCGGGACAAAGAAGTAGACGAGTTGAAGGATATAGATATCGGGATTATGCCCCTGGTTGACGATCCCTGGTCATGGGGGAAGTGCGGATTGAAGATTCTTCAGTACTTCGGGGTAGGTGTTCCGGCAGTTTGCACTCCGGTGGGTGTTAACAGGGATGTTGTCAAGCCGGAGCAGAGCGGCTACTGGGCTACAACACCGGAGGATTGGGTCAAGAGTCTGTCCATGCTTGTCGAGAATCCAAAGCTTCGGCAGAGCATGGGGATGCAAGGGAGAATGATTCTCGAACAGGGCTACACCAGAGAAGCGAATGCCTCCAGGATTCTCACCGTCTTGAATGATTATGGATGATCCGAGATACCTGGTAGGCTTGGCGTGAGGTGTTACAAGAAATATTACGTATGGATATAATGTGCTGTTATTAAGTCTAATGATCATAATTAAATGAAATAACAGCTTTGATCGTAAAAGACCTTCC
The DNA here is from genome assembly GCA_016929755.1 of Deltaproteobacteria bacterium. Lineage (GTDB taxonomy): Bacteria > Desulfobacterota > Desulfomonilia > UBA1062 > UBA1062 > JAFGIF01. Next base: position 3,278 of record JAFGIF010000119.1, read on the forward strand.
AAATTTATCTCAAGAATAGTGCAGGGAAAAGATATTCATCGAACCTGTTTTTTACGAATTTACAACGCACAAAGATCTAATTTTCTTGACTAGCTGAAAAAGTATCACGTAATTTAAATTAAATATTGGAAGCAAAGAGCTGACAAATATGATCGATA
>JAFGIF010000120.1 GCA_016929755.1 Deltaproteobacteria bacterium
AAGGGGTTTCTATTTTGACAGCCTGACTTGCTTACGGTATAAGGGCCAGCAATATGAATGAGCAGATCAGACAGATTATCCTGCTGGCAGTGCCGGTGCTTTTTTCCATTACGGTTCACGAGGTCTGCCATGGGTATGCCGCTTATTATTTCGGCGATCCTACAGCTAAACTTGCCGGTAGACTGACCTTGAATCCCATAAAACATATCGATATTGTAGGGCTCCTGGTGCTCTTCGTTACCCGCATGATCGGATGGGCCAAACCGGTACCGGTCAATCCGCGCAATTTCAAGAATCCGCGCAAAGACATGATGTGGGTTTCCCTTGCCGGACCGGCATCGAATCTTGGGCTTGCCGTTATTTTTGCGCTGGTATTCAGGCTTACGGAGCCGTTTTTTCATAGTCCGTTCCTTTATCCATTAGGCGACATGCTCCAGATCACAGTGATGATAAACGTGGGGCTTGCGATATTTAACCTGATCCCCATCCCGCCCCTTGACGGCGGTCATATTTTGCAGGGGCTCCTGCCCGAGGATATGGCATATGCCTGGGCCAGAATTGAACCCTATGGGTTTATAATCCTTATAGTATTGATATTCTCCGGTGTGATTCGGATTATCCTGTTCCCGATAATCATGGCCATAATTAAAATATTACTAACCATATAAAGGTGAAACATGATGAGTAGACCGCGTATTGTATCAGGCATCAGGCCAACCGGTTCCCTGCATCTGGGACATTATCTGGGAGTCTTGAAAAACTGGGTCAGGCTGCAGGATGAATATCAATGTTTTTATTTTACGGCAGACTGGCATGCTCTGACCAGTGAATATAAGGATCCATCGATTATCAAGGAAAGCATACGGGAGATGGTGATGATCTGGTTGAGTGTGGGTATTGATCCGACCAGATCGGTGATTTTCCGGCAATCCGATCTGAAAGTGCATGCAGAATTTTTTTTGCTGCTTTCCATGATTACCCCGTTGGGATGGCTGGAAAGAAATCCCACTTACAAGGAACTTCGAGAGGAACTGAAGGCTAAGGATCTGGGGACGTTCGGATTTCTCGGATATCCCGTACTCCAGGCTGCTGACATAATAATTTACAATGCAGACAGGGTTCCAATCGGCGAAGACCAGCTCCCGCATCTGGAACTTACCAGGGAAATTGTCAGAAGGTTTAATTACCTGTATGGACAGAAGTTGCTGAAGGAACCTCAGGAAATCCTGACGCAGGCTCCAAAGGTGCCCGGGATCGACGGCAGGAAAATGTCCAAATCGTACAACAATGCCATATTTATTCACGAGACCCCTGAGTCGCTTAAGGCTAAGGTGATGCAGATGCTTACGGATCCCAAACGCAAACGCAGGACTGATCCCGGAGAACCGGATGATTGCAATCTATATCCATTTCATGAGCATTTTACAGATGAGAACATGCGCTCTCATATCCGGAAGGCATGCCGGGATGCCAGCTGGGGATGTGTGGATTGTAAAAAAGTGCTCGTTGACAATCTGGAGCAGGAATTTACGCCGATCTGGGAAAAAATCGAATATTTTATGAAGAAACCAGAACAGGTGGAAGATATACTTCAGGCAGGATGTAGGCGGGCAAGCGAAATTTCAGAAATCACCATGCATAAGGTTCGGGAGGCCATGGGGCTTAATCAATGCCCATGATATGAGAGGCGCTGTTTCGTTGCCACAGGATAAACCAGACAATATAAGCGGTTTGAATGAAGAGTTTATTCTTCACCTTCCCGCTTTTGATGGGCCGCTCGACTTACTATTGTATCTTATCGAGAAAAATCGATTTACCCTTGAAAACTTGGAGGTCTGTCCGATCATCGATCAGTATCTTGAATATATCCGGCAGTTACGTTCGCTGGATATTGCTCTGGCCGGAGAATTCATAGAGATGTCTTCCTATCTTATCTGGTTGAAATCGTGTCTGCTTTTACCAACAGGCAACACAGATATGGAAGGGGTGGGTGAAAGTCCGGTTGAAGAGCTCAAGCAAATGTTGATCGTCTATCGTGCCATGAAACAAGCTGCTATTGATTTCAATCAAAGGCCGCTTCTATACCGGGATAAATTTCCGCGGGGCTCCTCCGGTGATGAAAGAATACTGGCTTTGACAGGGATCGCTTCTCTAATGCAAGCCATTGATGTGATCAAATCCCGTACGAAACGATTAGTGATACAAGTCAAACGCAACAAGGTCAGTATTCGTGAAGTAATGGGCAAGATTTTCAAGATGCTGGGTGAACACGAAAAAATTGATCTGTATGACATTGCTCCTTCACGGCAGCGCTCAGAGCTTGTGGTCGCATTCATGGCTGCCTTGGAATTATCAAAGAGATCAATTGCCAGGATCGTACAGCGCGGTTTATTTGGCAGAATATACCTTGTGAAGCGAGGTGATGCAGACAATGGAAAGTAAAGAAGTACTTGAAGCCCTCATTTTTTCGGCTGACGGCACGCTTGCATTCAAGGAGATTGAGAGGATTATTCCTGATATATCGCGAGAAAAAATTGATGAATTGATCAGCGAGTTAAACGATTTGTATCTCTCCACCGGCAGAAGTTTTCGTATTGAGCATGCATCTGGCGGCTATATATTTGTCACCCTTGAGCATTACGCACCCTATATCAGGGCGATGCACAGTCCTATCAGGCTTTCCGGTGCAGCCTTGGAGGTTTTGGCGGTCATTGCCTATAAGGGCCCATGCTCCAAACAGGCAATCGACACAATCCGGGGAGTGGATTCAACTTCCTCTCTGAAAAATCTGATCAAACATCAACTGATCAACATCAAACCCGGCAAACCCATGAAATATTATACGACCGATCATTTCCTGGAAGTATTTGGTCTCAATTCTCTATCGGATTTACCTGACATCAAACAGTTTGAAGAGGTTTTTTCATAAATCGTCAGGGTTAAGCGGCTTTTGAATTATCAGGTATAGATTGCAGTCGTCTAGCTCCTTTTCAAGCTTGATTACGCCCCCTTCAGGAAGACCTGCAGCCAAACTCTGTAATGCTGCCTCTGAGCGATGAATAAGATACCACTGGGCACAATACTCCATGCTGAATCTCTGGGGGTTATGATTCCCGATATTACAGACAATGAGCAGGCCTCCTGGTTTCAAATGAGTGTAAAGTTTGAAGATCAATCGCATGGATGCAGAATTTGAAAGGTAATCGAACAAATTCAGACTGTAGATAAAGTCGGCATTCTCGTAGAGACGATTATTATTATTGTCTGCATCGACGATAAGCCGCTTGATACTGTCCTGGACGAAGTGAAGGGCAATGGATTTTCTGTTTTTTATAAGGGGTTCAAGCCTGACCCGAGCATTTTTCAGGGCTGATCGGTCCTGGTCCACGAGCACGAATTCAAGGCCTGAGGGCATGTTGCTGTTGGGTTGCGATAACAGGATGTTGCTGATTTCGAATGCGGGACCGCTGGCGAGACTCACCACTTTAAGGGTTTCGGCATGCCTGCTAGAATTGATAAGATTTTCCATTTGCCTGACCACAAAGGCATTCCTGTTTCTAATTGCCCGGGCCGCTGTTCCTTCACAGTCTATCTTGTTCATCACTTGCGCAAAGAGTGTTTCTCCTTCGAATTGATTTCGGTGAATAATGCTCATTAATTCGAAATCGCCTGCATATCCATGGGGTTTTGTATAGGCAAATGTAAGCAATTTGGATTGCATAATAAAGCTATTGAGTCTTTTCTGAAAAAATTCGCGATGGATAAAGTGTTGATTTGAAGTGCTGAATTTGGAGGTTATTTCTGAAAATTGACCATAAAACCCTACGAGATATTCTTGAAGTGCCGTAAATGCCATATCTCTTGTGACATCAAGCATAGCCGGTCTGATCGTTTTATCTTCAAGATGGATATGTTTTTCCCTGAATTTGAGCTGTTCCTCAAAATTCTTGAGCATGTAATGCATGTGATGGGTCAGTCTCACAAACTCGGGATCGAGGTTTTCCTGTCTGGCAAGTGACTGAATAAAGTCATTGAGCTCTGTTTTCAGCTTGGTGATCTTGTCTATTTTGATCACGGAAGAGATATCGATCTGTTTTTCGTGTAAATGCACACCGATTCTTGAGAATATTTTTCCTGATTGGTTTTCATCCTGGACATGAATTATGGTTGCCGGGCCTTGGAAGAACTCTTCGTCGTGCGAGAAAAATCGTAAATGTGAGATGATATCACCGATTTTGAACAGCAGACTTCCATCCTCCAGGTAAAATGAAAGCCCGGTACGTGAATAGTCCCGGACATTGCAAGTATACTCATTATCTAGGAAATCATGCAATTGAACGAAATTATGCGCATCTTTGGGATTAACGCAAAAGCGTATGTCTCTCCTGAGCCTCAAATCTCTCTCCCTTATGTGTGTTAGTATAGAAATCGGCTGATGAGAGGAGATGCTTGAATATCAGAGGTGTCTAGTTCTCCTGGGCACAGTCGCTCATATCTCCGCCGAGTTTCGACAATGCATGGGGTAATGATTCAATGATAGCTTCCAGGCAGTCTTTTACTGCGTTCGGGCTGCCTGGAAGGTTGACAATCAGGGTTTTTCCTCTGGCCCCGACTACGGCTCTTGAAATCATGGCGTGAGAAGTTTTTGCAAGGCTTTTCATGCGCATTACTTCCTCCATGCCGGGAACTCGCTTTTCGATAACTGCCAGAGTGGCTTCCGGGGTCACATCCCTCGGCGAGAGCCCGGTTCCACCGGTGGTTATGATTAATTCAACACCGAGTTTATCGCTCCAATTAGTGAGCTTGGCAATAATTGTTTCAATATCATCCGGAATAACTTCATAAACACTGCAGGAGATTCCCCGATTTTCGAGGAG
>JAFGIF010000015.1 GCA_016929755.1 Deltaproteobacteria bacterium
ATCGGGACTCTTGATTATCACAAAGAAAAAGTAATCCTACAGGAAATCGACAATCTGGTTGAAAAAATGGGGCGGGCCCCTGCTGAAAACAGACTTGATCTACAGCAAGAAATGGACAGGCGTCTTGAAAAAGCCCGTCAATACCAGGTGCCGGGTGAGTTTGACCGGCTGTACTCACAGGCCGGTGAAGTCGGACTGAATGCATCTACATCGACAGATGTGACTTCGTACCATGTGACTCTGCCCAGGGGCAGAATGGAATTCTGGGCTGCGATGGAACGAGAGCGGATGATAGAACCTGTGTTCAGAGAATTCTATGCCGAACGTGATGTTGTGCTCAGGGAACGTGCTCAGCGCGTCGATGCATCCGATAAGGGTAAATTATTCGAAGAGCTGTTGTTGCATGCATTTTCATTCAGCCCATACCGTTATCCGGTAATCGGAATCAGGGCTGAAATTGAACAGCTCACCCGGCAGGATTTGAAAGATTTTTATGCCCTCTACTATACACCCGAAAACATGGTTGTAGCTATTGTTGGAGGATTTGATCCTTTAGAGGCTAAAAGGATTCTTCATCAATATTTCGCTGACATTCCATCATCACAAATTGCCGAGAAACCCAGAGTGCCCGAACCTATTAAAACGCATTCCATCCGGATCGTAAAAAAATCTGAAGAAGAGCCACAATTGATCATGAGCTATCTCAAGCCGACCTTGCCTCACATCGATGATACGTGTTTTGATGTAATCCAGGAAATCCTAATCGGCGGGAAAACTGCTCGGTTGACTCAGCGGCTTGTCACTCAAAAGAGAATCGCATCATCAGTGGATACCTATAATGGTTTTCCTGGAGCCAGGTTCGACAATCTCTTTATGATTATTGCTTCTCCGTTTTCCGGAGTCACCAATCAGGAACTTCAAGATGCTATTAAACTTGAGCTTTATAGATTGCATACCGAGCCGGTAGATGCATCTGAGATAGAACGGGCAAAGAGAAGAATGAAAAAATCTATTCTGCTCAGCCTGGAAACTGATATCGGAGCAGCCGGCCTGCTTTCCTATTTTGAATTATTAGCCGGTGATTACCGCTATATGTACGATAATCTCAAGACAATCGAGAGTATTACCCCGGATATGATCATGGAATGTTCCCGAACCTACCTGCGTGAAGCCAACGAGGTGATTGCTTCGTTGGAGGGAGAACCTTAATGAGAAAGGGCGTGATCATCGGGCTTCTGGCTCTGCTTGGCATTCTCGGCGCATGTACGCATCTGGCCGATCCTCGTCTCCTGGCCGTAGCGCCTGTCGAGGTCAGGTTTCCCAGTGTCGAATATATCGATGGGATCTACCGCATGAAAGGTGCCGGGGTGTCGCATATCGCTATCATGTTTCCCGGAGGTACAATCTTTGACGATGAAGGCAAAGAAGGCACGCTGAAGTTGCTGAGTGCATCCATGATTTCAGGCGGAATCGAACATCTCGGGCCTGAAAAAACCGAGCAGATTCTTGATGATCTTTCAATCGATATCAGCATATCGCCCGAGAGGGAATATACTCTGGTCAGGGCCGCATTTCTGGAAGAAGATGCGCAGCAGGCCTGCCAGTTGCTTTTAGGTATTCTGAAAAGGCCGAGTCTCGATAATGGACGTATAGAACTGCAGCGATCTATTTTGACAGATGGTGTCGTGCGACAGCAGCAGCAGGCCATGACTGTGGCGTTCGATGTATTCAGAGAGCATTATTACCGGGGTGATCCCCGTTCACATAAGGCTACTCCTGAAACATTGAGATCAATAACAAGACAAGACCTTGTGCGTGCCCACCAAAAGATATTTACACACAGGCCCCTTATAGGCGTCATCGGAAACGTCGATAAGCAGCTCTTAGACGAACTGTATCAGAGTTTTGGATCCCAAAGGACTTCTGTTCAGGCTGGCATGCCTGCAGATCCGGAGTTTGGATCGTTTGAAACCAGCGCGGTGGAAAAACAGTGCGTGCTGGTTATGGCCCACGCTGCCCCCACGATCGAACATGAGATGCATGCTGCCAGTGTTATCGCCAACCATATAATTGGCGCTGGCGGTTTCAGCTCCCGCCTGGTAAAGGAAGTCAGAACAAAGATGGGCCTTGCCTATTCCAGCGGCAGCTTTTACCAGGCCAGGCCCATATGGGCCATATTCGGGATTTATGTAGTAACAGAGCCGGAAAACGCCCAGGCAGTCCGAAAGGCAGTCGACGAGGTGCTACAAGGGATTCATCAAGAAATTACTGTCGAAGAGATGCAATGGGCCAGACAGGCGGTAATGAATTCATATGCGGCTCAGTACACAAACCCGAGTGTAATCTTAGAGCGGTTTCTTGAAATGGATTATTATGAGATTGATGCGGATTATGACCGCCGGTTTCTGGCCCAGCTATCAAAGGTTAGCCTGTTGGATGTTCAAGCTGCGGCAGAGAATCTGATTGCAGGCCCCTGGGTCGAGGTCTTGGTGAATTCCAACCATAGCATTGATCAGACGGGTGAATAGTTTTTTGATCTGCTATCGATATAATATCTTTTGCTAATGGCATTGAGTTCATGTTTTTTTTCTATTCGCAATAAATATTCCAACGCTCACGCAGATCGTCCCGATTATCAGTGAGTGATCGAGCTTTTCTCCCAGAATAAGAAATGCCAGGACAATAGCACTGACCGGAACCAGGTTGATAAATACCCCTGATCTGGCTGGCCCGATTGCCTTAATGCCCTGGTAAAACCAGGTAAAGCCAAGAGTGGTGCCAAAGAATGCCAGATAAGCGATACACACCCAGGTAAGTGCTTGATATGAGTTGATCTGATTCGTAATGCCTTCGAAATAGGCTGGCGGCATCAGACATAATCCACCGAATATGGAGGAATATGTAACTGCAACCATTGGAGATATGTCGTGCATCATAAGTTTTCCGATGAGAGAATAGGCAACCCAGCTTGCAACACAGCCGAAAATATATAATTCGCCAATCCCGATTGCACCTTGAAAGATTAACGAAAGCTCGCCTCGTGTTATCACGAATATTGCCCCGAACAGGCTTAAACAGATACCGATGATTTGCTTAAGGTCAAGGTGCTCCCTGAAAAACAGGGCCGAGCAGATAGCCAGAAAAACAGGATTATTGGCAATAATTATCGAAGCCCGGCTGGCGCTTACGGTTTGCAGCCCGGATAAGAAAAAAGCATTATAGGCGAAAACGCCGGTAATGCCCAAAAAAAAGGCTGTGACTATTTGATGCACCTTGAGTCGCGGCAGGCCGCCTTCCATTTTAATGCAAAGCAGCACAAGAAAGCCGGAAGCCAGGGCAAAACGCAGGAAGGATCCGGAAAAGGGCCCGATCTGAGATGCGATCACCCTTCCGGCAATAAAGGTTCCACCCCAGAATACAGCAGTAAGGATCAGTTTAACATAGATCACTACGTGCAAATCTTGTTTCACCGAACCTCCTTTGTTTGCAATTTGAACAAGGTGCTAGCGGCATGTTCGCCTTGTTGATGATCATATCGGGTCTAGATGAGCTTTTCTGCCAGCCAATACAGCAGCATACCTATGATGACGGTTCCTCCCAGGGATCTGGTTTTAAGCGCAAATCCAAAGGTGGGCAGGGCAACCAGGAGTTTGGGCTGGAGGAAATGCAAACTGCCAGGGGTCGGGCCGGCAAGCAATGCCGGTAAAATCAAAGCACTGAGAATAGCCGCCGGTATCAGGTCCAGCCACTGTCTGAGCCATAAGGGAAGTTCTCTGCCGGACAGTGCGGCCACGGGCAACCAGCGGGGGATATAAGTGACCAGCCCCATTCCGATAATAAGCACAATGTAATGTTTATCAATCATATCCGTCAGGTTTCTTCTGCGCTCAGGCCGTCAGTGGATTGGTTTTTGATCCTGATCAAAAAAACACCGACAAATGCCGCAGTCACGGAGGCCAGGATTACATAGGAATTACCGGGAATGAGAAGTGAAAAGCATACGGAAAGCACGCCTGCAATGATTGCAACGGCAACAAAAATATTCCCTCTGAGCTGAAAGACCAGAAGACAGAGGAACATGGCAATCAGGGCGTAGTCAATTCCAAAGGCGCCAGGGGGAATAAATTGACCGGCATACCCACCCAGTATCGTGCTGCCTATCCAGCACAAATTTGAAATGAAATTTACCGCCAGGGCATTTGATGGGTTCCATGTATTCTGTTGAAATTTTGTGAGGTTGACAGCAAATGTTTCATCGGTAATCCCGTAAGCAAAAGCCGAAAGCCACATAATACGCCTGCCTTTCAGGTGGATTGCCAGGGATGAACTCATAAGCAGATGCCTCAGATTGACCATGAAGGTTGTCGTAATAATGGCTAAAATGCCTGCACCTGAAGATAGCATGGAAACGGCGATAAACTGCGAGCTGCCGGCAAATACGCAAACTGACATCAACGCAATTTCAGCTACAGAGATGCGGGCTTGCTGGGCGAGAACTCCGAAAGCCAGGCCAATTGCGATGTAGCCCGTACAGATTGGCCACGCCGCCATAAATCCCTGTTTCAGCACATGTTTCATTTCTACTCACAATTAGGATTGATAATTAAGGCCACAGCTTTACTGGGCTTGGCAATATCTGTCAAGGGAACATTTAAGCCCTTGAAATAGTTCGGCAGTTCATGATCGAAATCTGAAAAGGTATCTTTATAATCAGATCTTAATAGAATAAATGTATATCAGTCGCCGTGTTTCCGGGTTTTGTCCACAAGATTGGATCGATCCTCGATCCTGCAAGACGACTTCATTCAGGTGGAGATTCCCAGACGTGGCAGAATCCATAAATTGAGTGCTAACCAGACCGCAATCAGTATCACAAGAAAGATCAGGGTTCCCATGTTGCATTCTCCTTATTATGCCATACTAATAAACTAGTGAGCCTTGAGCGATAAGTCAAGCCGGAGCATGCAAAGGTGAAGGTACGACCCGCTTCGGATGCTATTAAAATTTATTTGCATTTTTCCGAACTGCTTGACAACAGGATGATATTGGGGGAATAAATTCTAGATGGGAATTGACGCCGTAATTACTGCGGGTGATGGTCGTGCAGCCAGAAAAATTTTTAAGCGTAATAAGGCCCTGCTCGACGTTGCGGGCAAGCCGATTATCAGGCATATCTGCGAAGCTCTGCTTTCCTCAAATGAAATAGATCGGATTGTGGTGGTTGGCCCGAAAGAGAGCTTTGAAGAGGCCATAGGAGACCTTGATGTCCATATCGTGGAACAGAAGCGGAACCTGGCCGAAAACGGGTGGGAGGGTTTTCTTCAGACCATTCCCGAATACCGACAGACCGGAATTTTAACAGAACATTTAATTGAAAAGTATCGCAACAAGCATGTGTTGTTTCTCTCCGGAGATATACCTCTGCTTACCCGGCAGGAACTGGAAGAGTTTATATCTAAGTGTGATATGGAACGTTATGATTACATCGCAGGCATAACGCTAGAGAAGACCCTGAATCTGTTTGGTCCGACAAGAGGCAGGCCGGGGATAAAGATGGCAACGTTTCATGCCAAAGACGGTAAATTCCGGCAAAACAATATGCATATGTGTAAACCGTTTGTGCTCTACGATCACATCGATTTAATACTCAAGATCTATGAATTTCGTTATCAGAAAGAGTTAAAAAATATTATCATGGTCATAATCGAGATAGTCAAGCTTGGCCCCTGGCATATCGGGTATACCCTGGTGCTATATATTCTGCTGCAGCTTTCAACGGGTTTTACTGCTCTTGGATTGGGGCTGCTGGCACGGATCAGCAGTTTCCCGGTAACCAGAAAGCGCTTGGAAAAGGCAGCTTCGGCAATGTTAGGAGCCCGCTGCACAACAATTGAAACAACTATTGGAGGCGCTGCTCTGGACGTGGACAATGAAAAGGATTTTCTGACACTTTCGATTATGTATAAGGATTGGATACAGCAGATTCACCAGGCAGATTATAACTACTCATCCAGATAGGATTCAAAGCCAGGAGAGAGTTCATCAAGACCGTTGTCTGTGGTTGTCGGGGTTTGTTTTGATGATTCCTCAACGTTGAGCGGCAGGAACTCTTCAAAGCCTGGAATTTCCTCGGTTTCAGTTTCAGGTTCCATAGTTGAATTATCTTGTGATATTTCTTTTGTTTTATCGGTTGCCTTGTGGATATCAAGCATGGTTTCTTCATTGGTATATCTCGTCTCGACAATATCGGAAATGTCCAGCATTTTTTTCACCATATGCTTGATTTTTATGGCTTCGGCTTTGATTTCTTTCAATGAAGAAAGGATGCCCGGGTTGAGAGATTCCTCTCTTAAGACCATATCAAGTTTCAGGAGGATTGTTGTCAGCGGGGAGTTGATTTCGTGGTTTGCGGCAATTGCTGTCTTCGATACGGCCGTGAGTCGTTGGGCTTTGATATTTTTTGTAATAAGCATGGCCCGCTGAATTGCCTGGGCTCCGGCTTCGGCAATACTTCTCAACAAGAGGTTTTTTTGCGTAATATCTTCCCTGCTTTGATTTTCGGCCGGGATTGTTTCAACCACTCCGATGATTTTGTCATTCACCTTTATGGGTGTGAACAAGATATTTGTTGACTTGGGATAGATCCCGTTGGTGTTATCAAGAAGTTCTTTTGTGGCTCCGGTAACTCCGGTTCTGGTTTGAGCGGAATTATTCACCCAGAAAGATTCGGTTAGCATGATCCGCATCTGATTCAGACGAATCATGCAGCGTACTTTCTGTGCTTCCAGGATAGTCAGACAATATGTTGAAAGAATATTTGTAATTTCGGGTAGTTTCAAACATGACTGTAGTTGCGAGCTCATTTGATTGAGGCTGGAAAGCTCAATGGCACGACGCTCCAGGGCCATTTTTTTCTGATCCAGATCAAGACTCAGCTTGCCAAGTTGGGCATTGGCAAACTGCAAAACTTCGAAATAGGTTTTGGGTTCCGCTTTGGGAATACCCATGTTTTCGCTTAATGAATGGATGCTGTCTTTAAGAGAAATCGAGATGTCTTGAATGTCCTGGCTGCTCAGTTCAAGCTGCCCAAGGAGCGATGGTTCGATAAAGCCTGTCTGGGTCTGGACAATGCCGAGTCCCAGATGATTGCTTATCATGTCGGCCACATGGACGATAGCACTCAGGCGAACAACTTCAGATGTCTTGACAGAACCAGATGGAATGGCATGATGCTGACTCACGGATTCGCAAAGAATCGATGGAATGTTCCATTTCTCCATCAAATGTTTTCCCAGTTCGGCATGATCTATACCAACGATATGTTGCTCTAATTCCAGGATATCCATGTTGCCCCGGTCCATTGCTTCGAGGACTTCCCGGTACTCACCATTTTTACAAAGAGTCTGATCAGCCACCACCTTCCCGAGGTCATGCAGGAGACCAACCACAAAGGCATCTTCGGCACTGGCAGGAAAGATTTTTTGGGCAATGGCTTTGGCACACACGGCACAGGCAATGCTGTGCTGCCAGAATTTAAAGAGATCTAAGGCATTTTTATTCTTTTCATTGAAAAGATTGACCACAGAGATGCTCAGTACGATGCTTTTCAATACATTCAGGCCGAGCAGGACTACCGCACCGCGGATCGTCGAGATTTCTTTTATCCTTCGATAAAAGGGAGAATTGGCAATTTTCAGGACTTTTGCGGCCAGGGCCTGATCCATTTCTACCATTTCTGCAATCTGTTTAGCGTTCACATTATCTTTGAGTGTTTTTTCCATGATCGTGGTTGCAATTGACGGTAAGGTTGATATTTCACCCAACTCATCGATCAGGTGGTCAATTTCCTGCATAGTAATTTTTTTCATCGCTGTTCTTATCGTTCAAATTGCTTAGAATCTTGAGTCTTTAAAACAGATATGATACTCACATGAGAATGGCGGTGCATCGCGAACGCACAAAAAGGATTTATGTGGGAGACGTACCTATTGGTGCCAATGCTCCCGTTAGTATCCAATCCATGACCAACACTGTCACGGTAGATGTTCAGGCAACCACAAAGCAAATCAGATCACTTGAGATTGCCGGCTGCGATCTGGTGAGGGTAAGTATTCCGGATCAAGATTCCCTGGCGGCTTTTGTAAAGATAAAGGAGCAGGTAAATATTCCGGTTATCGCCGACATTCATTTTGATCACCGGATTGCTATAGGTGCGATGGAGGCCGGAGCAGATGGGATCCGCATCAACCCCGGCAATATCGGCAGCAAACAAAAGGTGGCCCAGATCGCCCAAGTAGCTATCGAGAGAAAAATTCCGATACGGGTCGGCGTCAATCTCGGTTCGATAAAGAAAGGCCTGCTTGAACAATTTGCTCCCGACCGGGTAGCGGCTCTGGTTGAGAGTGCCAGGCAACATGTTACATTGCTTGAAGATCTGGGAGTCGGTGCGATCAAGGTGTCTCTGAAATCCTCTGATGTTATCGAAACCATTGAGACCTACCGCCGTTTTGCAAGTATATGCGCTTGGCCATTGCATCTAGGTGTAACAGAAGCCGGAACATTGTTTTCAGGCGCAATTCGGAGCGCAGTCGGCATCGGCGTGCTGCTCTTTGAAGGTATCGGGGATACGCTTCGGGTATCTCTTTCGGATGATCCTGTCAAAGAAGTGTTTGCCGGCAGGGTGTTGCTGGAGAGCCTGGGCCTCAGATCCGAGGGAGTGCACGTTATTGCATGCCCGATGTGCGCAAGGGCCAATGCCGATATTTCAACCATCGCTCTGGAGCTTGAGGATGCCCTGAGCCATATCAAAGAACACCTGATAGTGGCTGTTATGGGCTGTGCCGTCAACGGACCCGGAGAGGCTCGACAGGCCGATATGGGCGTGGCCTGTGATAAAAACGGTGCGGTGCTGTTCGTTCATGGTAAAGCAATGAAAAGGATTGAAGTCAGTGAAATCGTTTCCACAATACTTGAGCAGATACAAAAGGAGACCTCCCGATGAAATTTTCTATGTTGTTTTTACATACTCTTAAGGAAGATCCCCGCGAAGCAGAGGTGATAAGCCACAAACTGATGTTACGCGCCGGCATGATAAAAAAGCTGGCATCAGGCATATATTCCTATCAGCCCTACGGCCTCATGGCTATACGCAAAGTCGAGGAGATCATCAGGCAGGAGATGAATGCCGCCGGTGCTCAGGAAGTCCTGTTGCCCGGGGTGCAGCCAGCCGAGATCTGGCAGGAAAGCGGTCGTTGGAACTTATATGGAAAAGAGCTGCTGAGGTTCACCGACAGGAAAGGGGCCAGTTTTGCGTTTGGCCCGACGCATGAAGAGGTGATCACTGACCTTATCAGAAATGAGGTGCATTCCTACAAAGAATTGCCCCTTAATCTCTACCAGATCCAGACCAAGTTTCGTGATGAAATCCGACCCAGGTTCGGGGTAATGAGAGCCCGGGAATTCATCATGAAAGATGCCTACTCCTTTGATGTAGACGACGACGGGGCCGGGAAAAGCTATGAAGCCATGTACCGGGCATATGAGAGGATTTTTGCCAGATGCGGTCTCACATACAAGGCGGTTGAAGCTGATTCGGGCCCAATCGGGGGAAGCTATTCCCATGAATTCATGGTGTTGGCTGATTCCGGAGAAGACGCGGTATTAAGTTGCTCAAGTTGCAGCTATGCCGCCAATCTGGAACGGGCAGAGATCAGAAAGGATATCACAACATCGAGTGCTACAGCCCCGCAAGGCACCCCGGTGAAAGTGCATACTCCCGACACCAGAACCATTGAAGAGGTTTGTGAGTTTCTTCATGTTACGCCTCAGGAGTTAATTAAAACCATGATATATACCACTGATCAGGGCGTAGTTGCTGCATTGGTGCGGGGCGATCATGAGGTAAGCGAGGCAAAACTCAGAAGAGCTTTGGGCTGCGAGTCTGTGGAGTTGGCCGAGGATTATATAATAGAGAAGCATACTTTTGCCCCCAGAGGATTTGCCGGGCCGGTTGGACTCAAGATCAGGCAGATTGCAGACCGGGCCTTGATGAAGGACGGGCCGTATGCCACCGGTGCCAACCAGGAAGATTATCATATTCGGGATGTATGGATCTCACGTGATACCGGGATAGATACATTTGACGATATAAGAGAGGCCGGAGATGGTGATCTCTGCCCCAGGTGTGAAAAGGGCGTTCTCACGATGATCAGAGGAATTGAAGTCGGACATGTATTCAAACTGGGGACAAAATACTCAAAAGCCATGCGAGCCGAATTTCTGGATGAAAACGGAAAGCTTAAACCAATGGTGATGGGCTGCTATGGGATCGGCGTAGGAAGAACGGTTGCTGCGGCCATAGAACAGTATCACGATGATAACGGCATTATCTTTCCGGTAACCATTGCTCCGTTTCCTGTTATGGTATTGGCTTTAGATATAAAGCAGCCGCAGGTGATGGAAACGGCCTTGCGCCTTTACGAAGAACTCAAGGCCTGCGGTATTGATGTGCTCCTTGACGATAGAGATATGCGGCCGGGAGTCAAGTTCAAAGACGCTGATTTGATAGGTGTTCCTTACAGAATTACGGTAGGGGTTAAGGGATTAAGCAGCGGCCAGGTGGAGATCAAGGAACGCGCTAATGGTCGCCTTGAAAAAATGACTCCAACCGAGGCGATCAACTACTGTCGAGATCAATTGAGAGAAAAGGGCCTTATTATTGACCGTACGCATTAACGACATATTGGATGAGGTGTCTGCTTACATTCCGGACGCAGACAAGAGAATCATAGAAAAGACCTATGTTTTTTCCGCCAGGGTACATCAAGGACAGACAAGATTAAGCGGTGAACCGTACCTTAATCATCCGCTTGAGGTAGCATATATCATCACACAGATGCATCTGGATGTGGCCGCAATTGCAGCTGCCTTACTGCACGACACCATCGAAGACAGCCTTACCAGTCTGGAAGATATCAAACAGGAATTCGGCGATGAGATTTCCTTGCTGGTGGGTGGTCTTACAAAGATAAGCAGGATCCATTTTCAGTCAACCGAGGAAGAGCAGGCTGAGAACTTCAGGAAAATGCTGCTTGCCATGAGCAAAGATCTGCGGATTTTTCTGATTAAACTTGCCGATCGACTGCACAATATGCGCACCCTCCAGTACCATAAAAGGCAATCCCAGATAAGAATTGCCAGGGAGACCCTTGATATCTATGCCCCACTTGCAAACCGTCTCGGGATTCACTGGCTCCAAATAGAACTGGAGGAGTTGAGCTTGGCCTATCTCGAACCAGAGGCATATAAAACTTTGAAGACCGAACTGGACGCAAAGGCCAAGGAAAAGGAGGGCTATCTTAAGGAGATCATTGCAAAGATACAGACAGAGCTTGACAAAGAACACGTGAATGCAGATGTCAAGTGGCGTATTAAACACGTCTACAGTGTGTATCAGAAGCTCAAAAAACAGGGTATCGCATTTGAGGGCGTCCATGATGTGCTGGGCATCAGAATCATTGTGAACAATATGGAGGATTGCTACAGGGTATTGGGCATCATTCATTCAATGTGGAAACCGATTCAATCCAGAATTAAAGATTTCATTGCCATGCCCAAGGAGAATATGTACCAGTCTTTGCACACCACGGTTTTCGGTCCATTGGGACAGCGGATCGAGATTCAGATCCGTACCAAAAAGATGGATTATATTGCCAATGAGGGTATTGCATCCCACTGGCGATATAAAGAGGGAGCCAAGATCAGTGAGCATGACGGTGAAAAGCTTTCCTGGCTGAGACAGCTTCTGGAATGGCAGCAGGAGCTTAAAGATCCGCGTGAATTTCTTCAGAGTGTCAAAATCGATCTTTTCCCGGACGAAGTCTACGTATTCACACCCAAGGGTGATGTTTTGCGTTTTCCCGCCGGGGCGACCCCGCTTGATTTTGCCTACAGTGTGCATACCGAACTCGGGCATCAGTGTACCGGAGCAAAGATAAACGGACAGATTGTGCCACTTAGATACCGGCTCAAAAGCGGGGACGTGGTTGAAATTATGCGCTCTTCGAAACAGCATCCGGGCAAGGATTGGTTGCGCATTGCCAAAACCACTCGGGCCAAGACCAAGATCAGGTCCTGGCTCAGAACACAGGAGAGAGAGCAGAGTATTGCTCTGGGGAAAGAAATATATGAAAAGAAACTGAAATCACTCCATATCAAACATGACGTAGATGACTTATTGGCTGAATTTTCTTTTAAAAAGGCAGAGGATCTTTTTGCTGCTATCGGCTTCGGCAGAATATCGATCAATCAGGTCATTCACAGGGTGGTTCCGGAACAAAAGACGGTTGCGAGAACCCGAGCGCCTCAGAAGAAGGTCGACAGTTCAGGCATAACTGTAAAAGGTGTAGAAGGCCTGCTGGTCAGATTCGCAAAGTGTTGCCGACCAATTCCAGGAGATGTGGTTGAGGGGTTTATCACCCGGGGCAGGGGAATCACCGTGCACCGCAGAGACTGTCCATATGTGGCTGATATTGATCCGCAAAGACTCGTCCCGGTTGAGTGGGAGACAGATGTTTCTGAGAGTCATGAGATAGAATTTTCTGTTCTGTGTAAAGATAAGCCCGGTATGCTGGGCTCAATCACGGCGATCATCGGTGGCCAAGACATCAATATAACGAAGTTAAAGGCAAACTCTTTACCTAATGGAAGTTCCATTTGTAATTTCAGGGTCATGGTAAAAAACTTATCCGAACTGGAGAATCTGTTTGACAAGGTTCGCAGGCTGAGTGGCGTAGAGAAAATTGAGCGCCTGCTGGCTTCATGAGCACGGCTGCCATTGCTTGGTGCAAACCTTTTTTTACCCTATTTCAATGTATGCTAATTTTCATAGAAAGGGTTATGGCAATACAAGGTTTTTGTGCAGAAGTAACAGCGGCGGATTTTTTTGTCACCCAATAGTGAATCAGGCTGCGTATTTCTTGACCCGGCCTGATTTGATGCACTGGGTGCAAACTTTAA
>JAFGIF010000121.1 GCA_016929755.1 Deltaproteobacteria bacterium
CGCCCATGTTTCTGAACAGAAAGTTCGTGCCAGGCAAGCAATTGCAGCATTTCTTCCTTAAACATGGCCTGCAATTTTTCTGCATCTGTTTTCCCGGCGGCCTTTTGCAGCTCGATATTTATCGCATAGGGCAATATCTTTTTATCTTGATTCATGGTTAGAGGAATATCCTCCGGGAAGTCCTCCAATACAGGGCCTTCTTTTGCCTCCAGCAGCTTTAAACAGGCCAAAAGCACGCTATTCTGAAAAGCGGCATCATTCGGCTTGCCAAGGGGACGTCCCAGTTCAAACGGTACCCATAGAGCCCTGGGCGGTTTTATGATTTCAGTGTGTTTACGTATGAGGCTGATCTGGGTGGTGGGAAGCCCGGCTTCCTCCAAAAAATGCGCAAGCACGCCCACGGCGCGCGTACAGAACGGTCAGACAGGTATAAGCAGAACTGCATTCACATTGTCTTTTTTCAGGTTACCAGCCAGATTGCGCGCGGATGATGCCATTAGCAGGGGATCGGCAGCTCCCATAAATGAATAATGAAAATCAGCCACGCTGCCTATAAGACCTGCATCATCTAGCTCTTTGAGCCTATCAATAGGGAAAATAAGATTCAAATCCTGCTGAAATCCGCTGCGGTCAAAATTGGCAGATACATGGCTCATTACCAGATCGTTTGCTTTAACACTGGCCGGGATTGTTCTGTAATCATCCGACACAATCGTGAACGGACGCTCGTTTCTGGAATGCAGTCCGGCCGTAGAGATGATAGCCACCCGCCTGGATTTTAATGGGGGGCCTTCCTGCCAGGGAAAAGTTTCAAATGTCGGACAGCTCAAAGCTGCAAGTCCTGAGTGAAGTTGCTGTGGTAATTCTTCAAGACGAGCCATAAGTATTCCTCCTTAAGTTATCTTTTCCGCAAACATATTACTTCCACGTGTTTCATAGCATACAGCTATTAATAAATTCAGTATAATATCAGAGCTTAAATATATGGAACAGAAGAACTATAATAGATCATAAAAGAACGGGTTTTATCTCGTAACCTTATATTTTTTATACTTGACACCGTAATATTTGTACATTAGGGATATGAGTTATCTGAGAAAAGAAAATATCTAAATTGAATCTTGCATTACGAAGGACACCTCGGTTATCCCTTAGTAAGTCCAATATTCATTTCTGATATCTTCCGATCTCAGAAATACAACAAGCAGGTTTTTTTGTTTGCCAAACAAGAGATCTGTAACAAGAGGTAATTAATGGCACAAGGAACAGTAAAATGGTTTAACGAGAAAAAGGGTTTTGGTTTTATTACAGCTGACAATGGCGATGATGTATTTGTTCACCACACATCCATCAAGGAGGATGGATTCAGAACACTTGAAGAGGGGCAGAGCGTAACGTTCGATATCGTCGAAGGACCCAAGGGGCCACAGGCGTCTAACGTATACAAAAGTTAAACAATAAACAGTGGCAGGCGTGGCCTGCCCCTGTTCCCATCTGAATTTTCAACCATAAACACTGGTCTGAAACATGGACAGGTTCGTGTTGATCAGGCTATTGTGCCCAATTTTTATTTTTCCACGATAGTATCTTCTGATACGATTATTTTTATTTGACAAGATTCTGTGAGCGCCTATATAGTTATTCTTAAGCTTTTGTTTATATTCAAGTTTAATTATATATTTGAAGGAGGTTTTAAAATGCTTGATAAACTATCAATCGAACAGATCTCGGGAATAATGGATGCCTTACCCATTGAGGTAATGTTTGCAGATGCAGATGACCGCATCCGGTTCCGCAACAAGAAGGATACCAGGCTGATGCAGTATTCTGATGATATATTGGGTCAGGACATCCGTTCCTGTCACCAACCCGAAAGCCTTCCGAGAGTTGAGCAGATGCTAACCAATCTCAAGATCGGGGCCAAGGATGAAGAGGAGTTCTGGGTGACCCTCCTGGGCGACAGGGTGTTGAACAGATTTATCGCTATCAGAAACAAATCGGGCAAGTATCTGGGCGTATTGGAATACCTGATGAATTTTGATGCAATAGAGCAGATAGCTGAAGCCAAGAAGGACGCGTACAGAAGATAGCATGCAAAAAAGGGGAGAACGTGGGAAAAGATATCTTTAGACGGTTACAGGAACAATTGGATAAATATTCACTGGGTTTTCCGGCTACAAATTCCGGTATAGAAATAAAGATACTGAAATATCTTTTTACAAAACAAGACGCCGAAATGTTTCTTAATTTAACACAGAGGGTTGAAACGCCGGAACAGATCGCAGAGAGGGCGAGCATTCCGGTTGCTGAAGTTGCTGACAAACTGAGTGACATGGCTGATCGCGGCCTTTTATTCAGGTTTAAGAAAGACAATGCTGTTAAATACGGTGCAATTCCCTTTGTTCATGGCCTGTTTGAATTCCAGGTGACCAGGCTCGATCGTCATATGGCGGGTCTTGTAAAAAAATATATGGAAGAGGGATTTGAAAATTACCTGGCTGATTCGGCCGCAGGGTTTTTCCGCACCATACCTGTCCGGCATTCAATAGACACCCGGCAAATTATAGCCTCCTACGAAGATGCAAGCGAGATACTTAAAAAGGTGCAGAAAATTGTGGTTGCAGAGTGTATATGCAGAAAGTTGTCAGATTTGACAGACGGGAATTGCGACAAACCGCGCGAAGTCTGTTTCATGTTCGGATCGATGGGGCAGTATTATCTGGATCAGAAAATGGGGAGGGAGGTAGATCTGGATGAAGCCCTGGAAATTTTAAAGAAGGCTCAGGAAGCAGGTCTGGTCACCAATCCGGCCTCATCCCAGAATCCCGGCGGAATGTGCAACTGTTGCGGCGACTGCTGCGGTGTACTTATTGCTCTGAATAAACATCCAAGACCGGCCGAAATGGTTTTCTCAAATTACTTTGCCGAGATCGAAAAGGATTTATGCAGTGGCTGCGGTATCTGTGAGGAAAAGTGCCAGATGGGAGCCATAACAATAAATGAGGAAAACATAGCATCGATCAATCTTGACAGGTGTATCGGATGCGGGTTGTGTGTAGTTGCATGTCCGGTTGAGGCCGCTGTTTTGAAATCAAAGCCGGCTGAGAAGCGTCTGATACCACCTGCTACAACGGCTGAGCAGATGTATGAAATGGTCAGAAAACGAGGAATTATTTAATTCTTCAGCAAGAGAATTATCTATAGTTGCAGTTTCAATGGGCCGGTGGTCGGCAATTTTTTAGGCTGGTTGAAAGGTGAGGTTTAGGGAGGCATTTATCTGGAATTGAAAAATCAGAATTATTCAAATAAACTGCCCGGCATGGAAGGAAAGCTCGTGGTTGCGGTTGGATCCTTCTTTGATGCGGATTCTTGATGTGTGCTCTTGTTGTTGTCCCGGATCGTTGTTGCCGTAGTATATGTTCCGGAAATCTTTTCGTAGATGCGCTTTCCTTGCCAGGTGCCATATATTCGTGATGTTCAAATTATTACCGGGCAACTCAATCGTTTATAGAAAAACAATAGGATATCCGCCGTTATTCCTCAATACGGTAAAACCCGTATATTGATATGAAAAATACCCTATTTATTTAACGCCTCTCTGTCGTTTGGATGTATAAGATGCAGGTCAGCAATCACCAGGAGTTTTAATCTTGCAAAGGCCTGCCGTTTCGGTACAGCTGTCTCGGCACTGGTTGCAACCTGGCTGGGCAGCGATGCCGGGGTCGTGGACTTCGAACAGACCTTGAAGGCAATGGAGACCCTGCCAATCCTGGAAGTATAAGGATTAGTAAAATATATATTCTCCGGGGAGAACGCTTTTCCGGGATTATTGCGGCGGTTCAAGATCGCAGGTTTTTTCGCAAAGAAGTCTCCGGACACAACATAATACTATCGAAAATTAAGGCAGGTCTGTCTGATAATTACAGGATCAGCGATGATCGCATAATTATCTGTGTGTGAAATCCGAGGCGGATTTCATAAAAATGATTATTTCTGGCAGTCACACGAGATGTTTCCCTTGAGGATTTCTTCCCAGTCTCCAAGCACGTCATGTGTCCAGCAATCATCCGCACCGGCGGCTTCTCTCATGACCAGAGCAAGGATATATGCCAGCTCTTTTACTGTGGCACCGGCTTCCAGTGCTCCTTTGAAATGCTTCAGGACGCACGGTTTTGAGCGTGCCTTGATTGACAGGGCAAAGCAGATAAATTGATATGTTTTCTCATCAATCATGCGTTTTTCAAGATAGATATTATCCATTGTGTCCAGCAGATCGCTAAATTCCGGGAAAAATTCAGTCAACATTCTCATGAGATGCTCCTTCCTTTAATATGGTTATGTTTGTCTTGAATATTTAATCTACCTGGTACTGTTTGACAAGCCCCGGATTGTTTTGCCTGAATGAAGAATGGCATTGATTACGATATTCTTCATAGCAGTTGTGAAACAATCTTGCAGTGAAATTTATTTTAAATCCGCATATTGACATTCGATCCGCAATCATTATCTTACCATTTCATTAGGAGCTCTATCCAATTGTTAACTTAGTTGTATAATGTCTCGTTTATCTTTTTGATTTTTATAATTCCCAGTTGCTTTTTATATGATCGTTAATGCTTCTAAATCCAACAGGAAAGGGGGTGAATGCCGTTTCAAAATCGGACAGGTGTCGTCGGGTGTCGGTTAAAAGAACTCTTGATGCTGAACAAAAGGAGGAAAAGCTATGAAACGTCTATCATTACTCTTTGCATGTATCCTGTCATTTGCGTTTGTAATTTGCATGAATGCATACGGCGCCGAGATTGAAGGTCAGCTCAATATCAACACGGCGCAGGTGCAGCATTTCCAGATGCTGCCCGGAGCTTCAATGGAAATTGCACAGAATATTGTTGATTACCGCAATGTAAACGGACCCTTTGCCGTGGTTGATGATCTCATGAATGTACAGGGCATGGATAGAGATTGGCTTGATCAGATGAGGCCTTATCTGGCCACCAGCGGTGAAACCACTCTTACAATCGATAAGAAACCATTAATGTAGATCAGCATCACTGCATTAGATACAACAAAGGTGGAATCTTCTGGATTCCGCCTTTTTTTGAATAAAAAACGTTTTTAACGGCCGACTAGCTGTTTCGATGAGTTAAGAATATAAGTAATTGACAACAGAGAAAGAACCCCTTTACAGTTCTTTGCTGTTATTTCTTTAAAAAAGGAGTGTTTGAAACATGTCCAAAAAATTCAAAGTTGTAGTGGCCGGGGCAGGGCCGGGAGGGTGTATTTTTGCCCGTGATCTGGCCAGGACAGGCATTGATGTTACGGTATATGAAAAGGGTGAGTATGAAACAATGGGTCATGACTGGTCGGATGCGGTTGAACGTAAGGCCCTGTCCGAGGTCGGTTTGGATGTTCCTGAGGAATCCACGAAGAATACCGGAGCGCTGGTAAAAAAGCCCGGGGCAAAAGATAATGCAGGAAAAATCTTTGAAGAGCATGCTTATCCGGACATGGAGGCGTGGGCGCCGGATTACTCCTGTCGCAAGATGATCAAGTTCCGTTATATCACCACCGACCGGCGTGCTTTAGGAAAGCTTTTAGTCGATCAGGCCAGGGATGCCGGGGCCGAGATCAAGTTCGGGCATGAGGTAGTGGATATCGTTATTTCCGGAGGAAGTACTCTGGGCAATGTGACGGTTTGTGGAGTAAAAGTAAAAAATCTGGCAACCGGTGAAGAGGCCGAAGTCTCTGCCGACGTAGTGGCAGACGATACAGGCTTTAAAGCAAGGCTGCGTACTAAGTTGCCAACAGCTACGGGCATTGCCGATGAATTTAACAGAAAAGAGTTTGCCAATGTGCACCGCACGGTACGCAGGCGGAATAAGGAAGTGAATGACTTTTTTATTGATCACTATCGCTACGGATATCATACCGGTTACCAGTGGGTGCAATTTCTCAATGATGAAGAGATTGACACCGGCGCAGGTGTGCGTGCTGATCCTGCAAACCCCGACCCGAAAGATATTGTGGCCGAATTCATTTCGCGCCATCCATCGATCAGCGATAATGTCGTGCGCGGCGGCCAAGGACTGTGCTTGGTGGGCCGTTCGCCCTGCAGCCTGGTGGCAGGCGGGTTTGTTACCATCGGAGATGCCGCCGGGCAGACCATACCCATGACCGGCTGCGGAGCAGGTGGTGCCATGGCCGGCGGCAAATTTGCAGCCGAAGTAGTGTTGCGGGCTGCTGAAGAAGGCAAAAATGATATTGCAGCGCTTTGGCCATATAACTGGAATTGGTTCGTGGGTTCTGGCCGCGGGGCAAACTATGCCGGTCTGACCGCGCTCAGGAATATTCTGCAGGATCTGAGTCATGAAGATATTTCGTTCCTGTTCAGAAAAGATATCATGAACGCCGAGATGCTGAGTGCCTCCATCAATGGATCATTTACGATACCCGACCTACAAACAATGGTGCAGACGCTTCTCAGGGGTATATCCAGGCCGGCTTTGCTTATAAAACTTAATAAAGCCACCACCCTTGGCACTAAAATACTCAAGCACTACCGGGAATACCCGCGTGCTTGGGACCCTGTCAGGTTTGAGACCTGGAGAGCAAAGGCCGAAGATTTGTTTGGTAAAACACAGTAGAAAACGAGAACAGTTTGCACAACAAGATGAGGAGCACTCAATGATCAAAGGGATCTTTCATGTTGGAATCTCAACGCCGGACTTGGGACAATTGGTTGAGTTCTATCGGGACCTGCTTGGTTTCAAGGTTATGCGGAAGTTCTCCTGGCCAAAGGGTATTGATATTGCGGACACAATCACCGGGCTAAAGGACTCGGCTGCAAGTGTCGTTACACTTGAACTGGGGGAAACCCAGATAGAGTTGTTCCAGTTTGAGAGTCCCGAACCCAGACCATCAGAGCCAGAACTCAGGGTGTGTGATCACGGTCTGACACATATCTGTTTGAGAGTCAAAGATCTGCACTGCGAATATGAGCGGTTGAAAAACGCAGGTATGCGCTTTCACTGTGAGCCCCAGGATATGGGGCTGACCTGGGTGACCTATGGACGTGACCCGGATGGTAATGTGGTCGAGCTGCTTGAGCATAAGGAGTAAGAATTGCCACAGATTTTATATATTATGCTTATAGCACAGCTATTTAATTACGGCTTAAGGTGGCATTCCCCGTAAGGTCTGGAGTGACATTGCAGTTCCATCAAGATAGTCAGGACGGATAATAGTAGCTGATTTATCCCGTAAAGCCACCATAGCACAGGCATATTCCAAGGATATATTTCCCAGCGCAAGTATTTCGAAAAATCAGTATTTTTTTGGTTTAATAATTTAACATAATGTGCAAAGATAATTATACGCCATGAAAATAGACCTGAGAAAGAGCCTGACCTCAAAACTTGCGGTATCAATACTTTATCGGCTTATCCGTACATATTCTCTGACATATCGATTACAGGTGATAAATGAAGACCCCTGGATGAGATCTCTTGACAATGGCGAGAGAGTGCTGCTATGCGCCTGGCATCAACAGTTTTTTTCTGCGATACGCCACTTCCGGGATTATAAAAATTACCATCCGGCCCTTATGATCAGTCAAAGTCTCGATGGAGAAATCATTGCCGGGGTTGCCGAGAAAACCGGCTGGTGTCCCGTCCGCGGATCTTCGTCAAAAAACGGCCGTGGAGCACTGCAATCCATGATCAGCAAATTAAAACAGACAGGGCTTGCCGGACATATCGTTGACGGACCGCGCGGACCGGCGGGGGTTGTAAAAGCCGGAGTAATCCGCATCGCTCAAGCCTCAGATGCTGTGATCGTGCCTTTTTATGTCTCAGCCGATAGGGCCTGGTATTTCAGGAGTTGGGATAGATTTTTTATTCCCAAGCCTTTTGCAAAAGTAACCCTTAACTTTGGTGAAATTATACAGTTTGATTTTTCCGGAAAATCTGATGATTTTGAAAAGCAAAGGATTCAACTTGAACAAATTATGTTGCCACATCTGAAACAGTAAA
>JAFGIF010000016.1 GCA_016929755.1 Deltaproteobacteria bacterium
CAGCAACTGATGTGTAATTCCGGACAGGATCTCAAACCGGTCTTTGTTTTTCTGTAAAGAAATCTCTGTCTGCTTTCGGTCGGTAATGTCGCGGTTATTGCCGCGCAGTCCGAGGAATGTACCTTCCTCGCTCCAGACCGGCTGGCAGACATGTTCGATCCAGCGAACCTCTCCGTCAAGCCGTCGAATACGGAATTGGATTTCATCTTTTCCGGTTTCACTGTGTGAATCCTGATGATGAAGATCCCAAGTGTTTTGATACTCGGGCAGAATGATCTGGCGTAATAGGGATGGATTGTCGGCAAAGGCATCTCTGTCGTAACCGGTAATTCTCTTGCAGGAGGGGGAAATATAGCGGAATGTTCCGTCCGGGCTCTGCCAGTACTCCCAGTCATAGGTAAAATCAGCTACAGTACGGTAGTGAAATTCAGAGTCCCTCAATTCTTTTTCGATTTGCCGGCGTTTCCTGCGGGTTATCAGCAGCGCAGCGATGAGCAGAGTTTCGATACAGGAGAACACGATGAATCCCATGATCCACCATTTATATTGGTCCCAGACGGTAAAATATTTGTATCGTACAATACTCCCAGGGGGAAGGTCTTTTTCCGCAATGCCCCAGCGCCTCATCTCGCGCCAGTCAAAGATGGCTGGATTATCCCTGATCACGACAGTATCGATTGCGCCGGATTCTTCGCCGGAGAGAATCCGCAGCGCAATTTGAGCTGTCTTGTTTCCATACTCTTCGAATTTCAGCATATATCCGCCGAGGGTGCCGTAGCCCAGGTTTGAATCGAAGATGTTGTATACAGGCACATTAGCCGCACTGGAAATCTGCTGCAGTGCCTCATAGGGAAGAAATCGTTTTCCGGCACCATCACGATAGATGGAAAGGTAGAGAATAACCGTGGACTCAGGAAGCAGAGAGATCTTTTCCAGCAGATCGTTCATGGTCAGTTCGGTCAGGTCGAGCCATTCCAGATTTTCCTGGTAATCTTTGAACGCCTGCCGGGCAAGTGCCACGAGATGCCGATCACTCTCGATAGTGCCTGCGATGACGGCAATGCGCTTAAGACCAGGGTGGAGATTGCGGGCCAGATCGATCGTGCCTGTTATGTCCAGCGTGGCGGCGACCCCGGTCAGGTCATCTTTTCGGTCAAGACTACTGAGTTCAGATACGAAATGTGCACAAAAAACGATTGGGACGCCGGGGAAGAAGACATCACGGTTCTCCAGAACAAAATCATAAGCCTCTCTGTAGACGGGAATCACCAGGTCAATCTTTTCGCCTGCATACCTGGATCGGTAAAACTCGGCCAGATAGCGCCTCTGTTTTGCCCCAGGAAATCGCGAAAGGTCAAGATTGTTCGCATACAGGGTTATTGTTTCTTTTGAATATTCATTAAAACCCTTCTTCAGTCCGCTGTAGATCATCTGGTTGGCGGGGGTGGCCCAGCCGCCCTCGGGAAAAAGCACGACGACCTTTTTTGCTTCTGTTTCAGCGGCTGCTTGTATGCACCCTCCAAGCAACCAGACTATCAGCACGAATATCATCCGTACCGTTACGACACGGCCTGGCCTTTGGAAAATTTTGTTCCTCCTGAAAACCATACAATACATTCCACCCTCTGATGATGTATTGGTAGTCTAGTATAATATATTTTCGCGGGAAGTATAGCAAACGTTTCGTTTGAGAAATGGGCATTCAAATTTCAATGAGGTTGCAGTAAGCTTAATGCCTTCTATATTTTTGTTGCCTCTGCCGTAGCGCGGGTCGCCTATCACGGGGTATCCGAGCATGGTAAAATGTCGGCGGATTTGGTGCATGCGCCCGGTTCTCAGGGTAATATCCACTACGGATGTATTTTTTTGCGGATCATAGGAGAGGACTACAAATTCGGTGAGGGATGCTTTACCCCCGAGTGAGAAATCGATAGAGCCCTGTTTCTTGTATCGGGTTAGATCACCAAGCACCTCTGTCCGGTAGTTTTTCTCGATCCGGCCGCTGCGAAACAGGTGGGAGAGTTTTGCGGCGGCATCATTGCTGTGCGCCAGGATCACCAATCCTTCAGCCTCACGATCGAGACGATGCACCACAAAGATTTTCCGTTTTTGTTTGAAGCCTAATTCCGCCTGCCTGATAAGCGAACAGTGATCGCCGTATCTGGTGCCCTGTGTCAGCAAGCCGGAAGGCTTAAACCAGACGCTGTAGAGTTTTTGGTCATGAATGATGTTTGCTTGAGGCGGAGTTATGTTCAAGATGTTTTGGTCATAGTACAAAGCCATCTCATCACCGGCTATGATCTGCGCGGTTGCCCTTCTTAGGCGTTTTTGTTTTCCTTTATGCTTTTTGATCCAAACAGCACCCTTATTCATGGCATCTTTGATCTTGCGTTTTGAAAGTCCGGTGTGAACAACAAAAAAATCGCAAGCCACAGACGGATCTTCCGAAGAAACGGTTTTTATGAAGTTGCATTTTGTGAGATTTTCTTCCCTGATTGCTTTCATTAACTTGCCTCAGACAGATTGATCATGTCGTAACATATAACCCTTGGCACTGAAATACCTACTGTCTGCATAAATATAATTCTGGACTAAACATTTTAGCACTAATTGATGCGGAGACTCAAGAGAGATTTCTCCTGTAGTTAGTTTTGATGGAACAATATTGTATAAAAAGGGAGAAGCAAACCAAATATGAACTGCAAAAAAGAATTTGCCCTGCAGATGCTTTAGATTTTATTGGTCTTCATTGTTTTTATACGCGGTTTAACTACCTGTAATGCCTGTTGATTCAACAGAGTCGCCTGGTGTTGTCGACAGGCTGAAAAAAATTGGAAGGCTTTTTGCTTAAACGAGCAAGAACCATGTTCAGCGCAGCAGATCTCGGTTGATCTGGCTGATTCAAGAGAAAGGTGGTTATGTGCGGAATAGCGGGAATTTTTAACAACCATACCGGTGGAAGCAGCCACAGGATAGTAGGGAAGATGCTCAGTCTTATGTCCCACAGGGGACCTGATGAGTCAGGCATGTATAAAGATGCCAGAATCATCCTGGGTCATAAGCGCCTGTCAATCATTGGCCTGGCATCCGGAACACAGCCCATGGCCAATAAGAGCAAGACAATCTGGGTGGCTGCAAATGGTGAGATTTTCAATTTTATCGAACTAAAAAAAGATCTGATTAAAAAAGGGCACCGTTTTTCCACCACGTGCGATATAGAAGTGCTGCCGCACCTGTATGAAGAATACGGGCTGGATCTGTTTTCACATATCAATGGTCAGTTTGCCTTCGCCTTGTGGGACAAAGGGCGACAGAGGCTTATGCTTGCCAGGGACCGCTTTGGTATCTGCCCACTGTTCTATGCCTGGACGGGCTCGCAACTGATATTTACTTCCGAAATCAAGGCCATGCTTGCTGTTTTCGGCTCTCTGGATCTGGATTATCAGGGCTTGTCGCAGGTCTTTACATTCTGGAACACACTTGCTCCCAGAACCGTATTTAAAGGTATTTGTCAGGTAACGCCGGGTGAATGTCTGGTATTTGAACCCGAAAATACCAGGTCGATTATTTACTGGGACAGTTCCTTTCCGGTTTCAGGTGAACATAGTATAGTTGATGAAAATCAGGCCATTGAAGGCATTCGTGAAATTCTGGAAGATGCAACCTCAATTCGACTGCGTTCAGATGTGCCGGTTGGCGCTTATTTAAGCGGCGGCCTGGACTCGAGCATCCTGGCCACACTGGTAAGCAGGCATTCCAGACGTATGGAAACATTTTCGGTAAGTTTTGACGATCCGGCCTACGATGAAGCACCTTTTCAGGAAGCCATGGGGAAAAAGTTCGACACCAGTCACCATGTGGAAAGAGTATCGTACCCTGATATCGGAGATATCTTTGAGAATGTGATATGGCATACAGAAACCCCGGTTCTCAGGTCGGCCCCGGCCCCGATGTTTCTGCTCTCGCGCCTTACCCGTGACCACGGCATCAAGGTTGTGCTCACAGGCGAAGGTGCAGATGAAATGTTCGGAGGCTATGATATCTTCAAGGAAGCCAAGATCAGACGCTTCTGGTCACAATTCCCGGACTCACACCTTAGGCCGCAGTTGCTGTTTAGACTGTATCCATATGCCCCGGTCCAGATGAAGCGTTCGGGCCGGCTTCTGCTTTCGTTCTATCGCTTGGATCTAATGGATACCTCTCATTTCGGCTACTCACACCTGCCCACCTGGCACAACACGTCATTAATTCAAAAGTATTTCTCGGATGAGGTGAAAGAAAACCTGGCCGGATACGATCCTTTTGAGGAATTGGAGAGTATCCTGCCCAAAGAGTTTTTTACATGGCATCCCCTGAATCAGGCCCAGTACCTGGAAATAAAGCTGCTGCTGGCCGGCTATCTTTTATCATCTCAGGGAGAGCGCATGACCATGGCCAACAGTGTCGAAGGGCGTTATCCTTATCTCGATCACAGATTAGCAGAATTTAGTGCCTGTATTGATCCAAGGTTGAAGCTGAAAGGCCTCAATGAGAAATATATTTTGAAAAAGGCCTTTCATGGTGAGTTGCCACACGAAATATTTGCACGGACCAAACAACCTTACGGTGCTCCGAACAAAGAGGCCTTTTTCAAGGATGGAAAACCCAGGGATGCAGTTTCCCGCTATCTGGATGATGACGCTTTAAATAGAGCCGGTGTATTCGATCCACTGATGGCGCAAAATCTGCTCAGGAAATGTGCCGGATCATCCAGGCTGGGCTTTCGCGACAGCAGCGCCTTTATGGGAATTCTTTCTACCCAGATCCTTGTCAGCAAGTTTTGTGATTTTATCAGTTAAAGATGATTGTTGTTTTGTATTTAAGACCCGGATTGTAGACATCTGTAATCAATTTTAAAACCATAAGAGCTTTTCTCAAGGCATTTTCTTTGATATCCTGTATAAAAGACCCTACATTAGATGAACAACTGTTTTTGAAAGAATGATCGAAATGATTGATAATAAAAAAGACAGAAAATATACGGATCTTATCATTGAGTCGATTGCCGATGGGATTTTTACCGTCGATCTGAATTGGATAGTCACATCTTTTAATCCTGCAGCCCAGGAGATTACAGGCATAACCAAAACAGAGGCATTGGGCCGTACTTGCAGGGAAGTGCTGCGGGCGAGCTGCTGTGAAAAGGATTGCCCATTGAAAGAAGCCATGCAGACCGGCAACCCGGTTGTCAACAGAGTTGTATCGATAATCGATACCAATGGCGAAAAGCGTTCAATCAGCATCTCTGCTGCCGCGATAAAAGATTCCAATGGTAGAGTTACCGGAGGTGTCGAGACATTCCGCGATATCGGTTCGATTGAAAAGGTTCGCGATGATATCGGAAAAGAGTATACCTGCCAGGATATTTTGAGTGTGAATTATGAGATGCGAAAGATTTTTGATCTGTTGCCGGTTATGGCCGAGAGCAGCAGCACAATATTACTCGAGGGGGAAACAGGGACGGGCAAGGAACTCTTTGCCAAGGCCATTCACAATTTGAGCCCCAGAAGGTCAAAGCCTTTCGTTGCTGTCAATTGCGGTGCGCTTCCCGATACCCTCCTGGAGTCCGAGCTTTTCGGGTATAAGGCCGGCGCATTCACCGATGCCAAACGGGACAAGCCCGGCAGATTTGCAATTGCCGAAGGAGGGACAATCTTTCTCGATGAGATCGGCGATATTTCTCCGGCACTTCAAGTACGCCTCTTGCGCGTTCTGCAGGAAAAGACCTATGAACCTCTGGGTGGTGTTACTTCTGTCAGGGCCGATGTTCGCATAATCGCGGCCACGAACAAGGACCTGGAAAACCTTGTACGTAACGATCAATTCCGAAATGATCTTTACTACCGTCTTAATGTGATCAAGATAGTGATTCCACCGCTGAGAGAAAGGAAAGAAGATATCCCGCTTCTTGCGGATCACTTTATCACACGGTTCAATAAAATCCAACACCGGCAGATCGCAGAGATTTCTGAGAGCGCGATAGCCTACTTGATACGATACGATTTTCCCGGAAATGTAAGAGAGCTCGAGAACATTATCGAGCGGGCTTTTATCCTGTGCAGGACCGGTCAGATAAACCGGTCACATTTACCCGAGCTTTACGAACATGATCCATGCGAAGATGCCGGTCACAAAGATTGTGCTGATTCGTTGAAGGAAGTAGAAGCCGCCTTTTTGATGAGTGCCCTCAAAAGAAACGACTGGAACCGTTTGAAGACTGCTCGGGAACTGGGCATCCATAAAAGCACTCTGTTTAGAAAGATAAAATCTCTCGGCCTTGATGTCCCGAGTTCCGGAAAGACTACGGGCTAAGCAACATTGGAAAGCATAGGGTGTTAAAACCGCGACCCTCAAGGTTTTCCAAGGTCGCAATTGTGCAACCCTAAAAAGAGCGCCGTATTTTCCTATATATATAATTAATCTTTTTAATCGTGTGCTTATCTCTTTCAAGTGATTTTGGCATACATAATGCTCATCTGCACTTACAAAGGTCGAATTATGCGAATTGCCATACCAGTACACGATACACACGTAGCCGCGGTGGCTGATTTTACATCAGCGCTTCTTCTCCTTGATTATCAGCCCGGCAGACAGCTCGATAGGAGACAGGTTGAATTTCCCAGCCGACTTATACCCGCAAAAGTTGCGACATTGGTAGATTTAAAGGTCGATCTTCTCATTTGCGGTGCGCTTTCCAGAGAATTTGCAGCCATGGTGGTTCATTCCGGTATTGAACTCTTACCCTTTATTTCCGGGAGCATAGAAGATGTGCTTGCTGCGTATAACCGGGGAGATCTCAGCGACCAGCGTTTTTTAATGCCGGGTTATCAAAAAACAATGCGCTGGTGCTCGAAAGGCAGGCGTCGCAGGCAGGGCCGCTTTGGCTGGCAGAGATTTTTACCGGAGAGTATGGCGACAAAAACGGAAAAAGGAGGTGATTGAGATGCCGGGAGGAGATGGTACCGGACCATTGAGATTCAGACTCAGAGGAGGCCTGATGAGTCATGGCCTTATGAAAATTGCCAGGGCTGGGGGCAGGCGAGGGATGGGAAGAGGCCTGCTTGGATTGAGTATTCCTGTTGCTATAGCCGTAGTGCGTGACATTTCACAACCGGATGGTCGTTTAAGACCATATTTCACCAAGCTCTTAGGATACGCTAAGCTTTTAAGAAACAAGCCGCCTCTCAGGATAGTGGAAACATCATACGATCGGATAGAAGACAAACAAAAAGAGACAGAAAAAGAATAATGTAAGAAAGGAGAAAATATTATGCCATTTGGTAATGGAAGAGGGCCTGCTGGGATGGGTCCGATGACAG
>JAFGIF010000122.1 GCA_016929755.1 Deltaproteobacteria bacterium
TACCGAGCGATAGGGAACCCCGGTTATTGTCAGAAAAATGAAATAGCCGTTGAGGAAAATGAAGAGCCAGATCGCATTATAAAAGCTCTCTCCTTTAACGGGCGGCAACCACAAAAGGAAAAATGTCAAAGCCAGAAACGGGGCTCCCCATAGAATGAAAGGCCTTCTGCGGCCTGATCGAAAGCGTGCATTATCACTGAAATACCCAAGCAAAGGATCGGTAATCACATCAATAATACGCCCGATGCCCATGATAAAACCGGCCAGGCCGATTGAAATCAGCCTTGTGCCGGTTCCTTCAGGCGGAGCGAAAAAATAGATTATCCATGTTACCACAGCCAGGTTGACAATGTTCTGGCCGAGACAGCCTTGAGAATAAAACAGCTTTTGACCGAAGCTTATTTCCCTGTTCGTTTGAGACTCTTGCACGACAATTGCCTAATGCAAGGGATACATTCCGTATTGCCTGCAGGATCTCAGCATGGCATGCATGTTATCGTCAGGCATATCGCGCGGAATTTCGCAGCCTCCACTGAGCCAGAATCCGCCGCCATTGGCAGCTGCGTTAATGGCTATCTTGCAACTTTCCTGAACCAAATCGGGAGTGCTTAGATGAAGAATGCGGTTACAGTCAAGATTACCCATGATCGTAATTCTGTCACCAATTAGCTTTTTGGCCCATCCTAACGGAACCTGATAGTCAAACTGAATAGCACCATATTGGTTCACCTCCGGTGCAAATTTGATGCATTGCGGCAC
This sequence comes from Deltaproteobacteria bacterium, assembly GCA_016929755.1. Classification (GTDB taxonomy): domain Bacteria; phylum Desulfobacterota; class Desulfomonilia; order UBA1062; family UBA1062; genus JAFGIF01. The sequence continues at coordinate 760 of JAFGIF010000122.1, forward strand.
ATATCCGCAGCAGTGGATCAGCACCTTGGCCCCCAGTTCCCGATTTATCCTGCCATACAGATCTTTTTCAAAAGGCAGCACAAATTCCTCAAAAGTCTCCGGCGAGAGATAATAGGACACTGACTCACCGCTTCCGATGATGTCTGCCCCGTATCCGACCATAATCCTGGCGCATTCAAAGGCAAATTCATTGTACCAGCCTAATATGTCCTTCAATAATTCAGGGTCCTGCTTCATGATGAAAATTGCTTTGGGATCGGCTCCAAAAAGCAGCATTGATCCCTGCAATGCACCTTCTGTCCAGCCGACGACCGCCAGATTGTCTCCTACCATCTCTTTCATGTATTTGACTGATTCCATAAAGCGGGCCAGTCTGCCCCGTGTAGTATAGATTTTTGGATCTTTGAGCTTTTTGAAATCCTCGGCAGCGTGATCCCATCGGATTGCCGGTCCTACAAGCCGGGGGACATCATCATGGGGTATCTCCACCTTTGCTCCGACAGCCTCAGCGTACACTCCGACATCGCTGGATGCAATAACCGCATCCCATCCGAATTTACGCGCAGTAAACACTTCGGCCTCGGCCAGTTTTCTCCCACCGTTGCAATACTCGGAGAAGGGAATACCTGCCTGACGGGCGCAGAAGGTCATGGCAAATGGAACCAGCGGGACCCGGTCGGGTTCTTTGATGGCCATGGATGCCAGGACACGCTCTTTTGACGACATTGCATTTTTCAGCTCGATGATAAACCTTTGGGCCGTTTCGGCAATCTCAGAGGCATCGGCACAATAGGCGTCGGCTCCTACTTCAACAGCCACGGCATTGTTAGTAGAAGGTCCGGAGACAATCGTGCGTATCTTATGCCTGATCCCGTACTCAAACAGTTTGTTATGGACATCTTTCAGAAGGGATACGCGATAGCTGAGATACAGGCCGAGCGCCACAATATCGGCATCCACATCTCTGGCGATTTTGGCGATATGATCAGGTGAAACATCAGAGCCAGCATTGATGACTTCGAAACCGTAGGCATCCAGGACTGCGGCAACGATTTCCGGGCCAATGGTCCATGGTCCGTCTGGCACGCCCAGGACAATCCTTCCTTTATATGTTTTTTTTTGTGTCATGGCCTGTGCAACAATACTATTCCCGAAATGAAAGGCTGCGGTGGACCACAGGACCTTGTCCAGGTACATACCCTTTTTCCCGTAGATTCCTGCCATCTCCCGCATGCCCTCTGATAGCCCATGCATCAGTATATCCTTGGGGGGGATTCCCTCATCCAGGGCATTTTGGCACATATCCCCGATGACCTCGTAACCCCCTTCCACAACGGCTTGTCTTATATGTTCCATTTTGTCGTCAATCATAAAAGTACCCCCTGATACAGGATAAAAATGTATAAACTTATTTCAAACTTCCCACGATTTTCTTAAGGGAACCGAGAAAATCGCTGGTTTCATCTTCACTTAGGGTTTCAAGCATGTGCCGGCTGATTTTTTCGAAGATGGCGTTATACTCATCCAGTGCATTTCTGCCTTTTTTGGTCAGTTTCAGAGAAACTATGCGCCGATCATTTTGCGCTCTTCTGCGGGAGAGGCTTTTCTTTTTTGTCAGTTTTTCCAACAAAAAACTGGTGGTACTCATCGGAAACCCGGTGGCCTTGGCAATCTCACTTACCGTGTAATTCCTGTTTTCCCGCATGGCGATGATGATTAGAAGCTCCTTGGCGGTAAATTCAGGGGTCCAGCGAGAGAGCATTTCGTAGTTTTCATAGATTTCTTTGATCAGACTGCCGAGGTATATGCTGCGTTTAAGAGCCACAGAACCTCCTCATAGAACTTAAAACAATGCTGAATAATACAGCTATTGAATATTACAATACTTGAAATAATAAATGTGAAAACCTTCAAGTCAATACCTTTTTGTAAAAAAAGATTCCAGAGGTAAATAAAAATGATAGGTGAGGGTCTTAACAGTGTTTTTGACTCTCTTGGATCTGTCCATTATTATGAGGAGTAGTGGAACACTTGAAAAGGGGAGGATGGAATGTCTGAGGAGGGGGGATTTACCAGAAGGAACTTTATCAAGTCGGCGGCGTTGTTTTCATGCGGAGTATCGATGGGGCTTGCCACTCAGGGCTGCGCTTCGATGCGGGCCATCACTCGTTCGTATAACACCGATAACGGTTTACCCAACATCATCCTGATTACGGCCGATGATCTCGGCTGGAAAGACCTGGGATGCTACGGCAATTCGGAAATCAGCACGCCCAACATCGATTGTATCGCCGCCAACGGGGTTCTCTTTACCAATGCCTTTGTGGTTTCATCGAGCTGTGCTCCCAGCCGGGCCAGTTTTATCACCGGGCAGTACCCGCACACCAACCGGGTAGACGGCCTGACTCACATCCACAAGCGCAAATCGCTCAGCCCGTTTCATACCACTCTGCCGGAAATACTCTCACAGAAAGGCTACAATACGGCCTTGGAGGGCAAATGGCATGTTTCACCCTATCTGCCTGCCAGTTGGTACGGCTATAATAAGCGCTTAAGCGGGATGCTGCCAAAGGATATGTGGATCAAAGATACCGAAAAGACCCTGGAATTTATCCGTGCCAATAAAGACAACCGTTTTTATCTGGAAGTGAACTACATGAACAATCACCGTGATGATAATGGTGAATTCCACTTCGATCCGGAGTTTCCTGTCGATCCGGCTGCCGTGCATGTGCCGGAGTACTGGACCCTGCCCGACTGGGATGAAATCCGGCTCGAGGTGGCAAAGTTCTACAGCCAGACCATGAA
>JAFGIF010000123.1 GCA_016929755.1 Deltaproteobacteria bacterium
AGGTCCACTCCACCCCGACTTTGAAATCCCTTGTAGTATTTACCTCCATGATAACAGCCTTGACATAGACCTGCTTGCGGGGAATATCCAGAAATTTGATCGTATCGAGAATACTCTTGTAGGTGTACGGATCGGCATAAATAATCAGCGAATTGGTCTCTTTATCCGCCGATATTTTAAAGCTCTCTTTAGTTGTTTTTGTGGTGGCCTTGGCTGCAACCGCCTTGGCTGCTTCTGGACTTTCGGGTGCCGGAACCTCGCTGAGCACTGACGCCAGATCCTCGGCATTGGCGTACTGGAGGTAGTATACATGGATATCCTCCTTCCCTGTCGGGGTGGGGATATCCAACTTTTTGATCAGAACCTCAATTTCCTGCATATCAATGGCTGAGGCCAGTACGATCAATGCATTGATTCTTTCATCGGGTATAATTTTAGTCTCAGCCTTGGCAGACACGGTCGCAGTGGTTCTGCGGACCGTGCGTCTTGCCGGGGTCTCTTCCTCAGACAGGATTTGAGTAAGCTTTGCACTTAAATCACCGGCAGAAGCATACGTAAGAGGGAAGATACGTACTTCCTGGGCAAAACCGGTTACATCGACGACCTTCAGGATGTCCTGAATTTTACTGATATTGGACATGTTGTCGGTAATGATTAGTATATTACTCTGCGGATACACCAGCAATTGTGAGGTCCCTTTGGAAATCAACGGGGTCAGAAGGGTTTTCATGTCATTGGCATCGGCGTATTTCAGGGGAATTATCTGGGTGATCATTCTATCTTCACGCTGAAGCTTGCCTGCCATTTTGGTTTCAATGCTCTTGGTGATGGCGTCTGCGGATCTGACTATTTTTATTATACCATTGGAAGGAACCGTGCTGAAGCCGTTTACTTCAAGAACGCTTAAAAATACAACATAGGCTTCCTCCAAAGAAATCTTGGTTGGTGAAATTACCGTGATCTTACCCGTGACTTTATCGTCCACGATGAAATTCTTGCCGGTAACGTCTGCAATAAATTTTATAAAGACTTTGATGTCGACACCATCAAAATCCATGGTAACATATTGTTCTTCCTCAACCGCATTTTCAGGCTGGGCTGCTTGTACTTTTTTAATTTCTTCAGGTTGTGGCTGTATCTTTGGTGCCTCCGGCGTTGTCAACTGTTTCTGGGTCGGCCTGGACGTTGTAGGATCATCGATCATTCGAACCGCCAACACGTTCGTGACAGAAAATGCGGCGATCACGATTATTAGTAGCAGCATCCTTGGTATTTTCATTTTTCCCCCTTGTCGATTATCTTCCTGCAGTAAGTTCATCAAATGCTGAATTGTTATGTAAGAGTGAAAAATCCGGATCATCAGCCGCCCACAGCTTCACCTGAGCATTAAGCTCTATTGCGGACTTAAGATAATGTAATGCTTTGGATTCATCACCTTGCCTGGCATACGCACATGCCAGATTATAGACCGGCTCAACAAATTCCTTTGAGACCTTGTGGGCCCGCATAAAATGTTCTATTGCGCTGCCTAGCTCACCTTTCGCTATTAACACACTTCCCATGTTATTCAGCAGCCTGGCATCGTTTTTAAAATATCTGAGAGCCCTGGTATATATCTGTTGCGCCTGATCATAGTCTCTCCGGTCATAATAGAGTTTTGCAAGCTTAATATAAGCATCCATCTGATCAGGTGTTTTCTCCAAAATTTCAGTGTAGCGTGAAATCGCACTTTGAACTTCAACGTCTGCCTGTTTTATAGCTGCATTTTTTTGTGGGGAATGAATTTGTTTTAAATCTACCTGGACAGTGCTGGACGGTACTTTTAAACTTTCGACTTGAATACCATCATTATGTTTTGGCATGATCCCGTACAGGACCGCCGCTGTTATTGCAGAACTTACAGCAACAGCCGCAATAACAATCCAAAGCACACTGCGGGTTATTTTCGAACTCTGCCCGGGCGTACTCAGCTGAGCACCTGAGCCTGCATCCTGTACTCTCTTGAGGGCATCGTAAATGGAGCTCATGACATTGTTTCCCCAATAATTGTCAACAGCTCGCGGGTTTCAGGACCGATAATACCGTCTCTGTGCAAACCGAATGTTTCCTGAAGCCGCTCCACACCACGCACAGTTTCTATTCCGTAAATACCGCTGGGTTCAATCGTCAGATAGCCGTTTCTGTGCAAAACAGACTGATACCTTTGCACATCTTCCCCGGAATCTGAAAGCATGCGAATCCCTTCATTTTCATCCCGGGTATAATTCAGAATTATATTCCACTTATATACCTGTCTGAATTGCTCCAATGACACTTCAATCTCCTGACTGTCCGCGCTCATCACCTTTGTAACATCATCACTCACTTCAAGTACAATCGCATACCCGTTTTGCACTGCAGAAATGAAGGGCCTGTCAATTAAGGCAAGGCACTCCGGGTCGGGGTGAAGATTGAGAAGATCGGGACCCTTCAAACCACCAGGCACCTGATAGAGCAGTTCCAGAGCCTTGCCATAATCAGGAATGGTCCAGTCGTTTTTGACGGGTATCTCCTGGCTTGCGTCTTGGGCCGGTTGCGTCACTGTCAACTCTGCAGATACGTTGGGTGTCTCAAAACGTTGGCCGATCTCGGAAAATAAAGATGGCCAAAAGATTCCCAAAGCCAGAATGAGGATTACACAGGATAAAAGAAAAAAGGCCGGGGCAGTAAATCTCTGCACCCAGGAAGGTCTGTTGTATTCTCCGCGCAGTTCTTTAATCGCTTCGCGTGTAGAGGGAGCGTTTATTATCCGCTTGCCCTTCAGGTAAGTGATCAGCATGGCCCTTTCGGCTACGGCATTAATCTTTCTGGGCAATCCTGAAGAATAGCGATATATTTTCCGTATGGCTGACGAATTGAATTTGATGTCGCCATGCGAACCGGCCACCATCAGACGGTGCGCAATATATTCTTGTGTATCGCGCTCGTTCAATGGGCCCATATGGTAACGCAGAACTATGCGGTCATTAATCTGCTTTAAATTCGGAGATGAAAGCATCTTGGCTAGTTCAGGCTGACCGATCAGCAGAATCTGTAGAAGTTTTTCTTTATCGGTTTCCAGATTGGATAACATGCGAACCTGTTCCAAAACTCCCGGAGCAAGATTCTGGCACTCATCTATAACAAGGACCGCGTTGTGTCCCTGGGCCCGGATATTCAGGAGAAATGCATACAGATCGTCGAGCAGGGATTTTTTGGATGTATGCTCGGCTTCAAGTCCAAATTCCTGATTGATGGCCTGCAGCAGTTCGAGCTCCGAGAGCGAAGGGTGCAGGATCAGGGCGGTATGGGTTTCCCTGGGAAGCATTCCAAGCAAGGTACGGCATATCGTAGTCTTGCCTGCACCAACCTCACCGGTAATGAGCACAAACCCCTTTCTCTGTTCGATCCCATACTGAAGATGGGCAAGAGCCTCCCTGTGGACCTCGGAGAGATAGAGATATTTCGGATCAGGCGTCAGGTTAAATGGATTTTCAGCAAGTCCGAAATATTGTTTAAACATGTGCATACATCCTTAGTATTACAAGGCCTCCCGATTACATTTACTGTAATGGTACCGTCAATGTCGTCGGCTGTCCTCCGCGCTCGATTTCAACCTCGACCGATGGGTCATTCTGAAGGTCCTGATATGCCTTGAATGCATCTTCCGGTGAACGAATCGGGATGCTGTTGACCGAGCGAAGAATATCTCCGGAGCGTACTCCGAGTTCGTAAATTATTGATTCTTTATCCACATTACTCACTCGAAAACCATACGGTTCTCCACCCTTGAAATATGGAATAACCCGGGCTTTGCCGATATACTCGTCAAGATTGGACATAATGTCCGACATGCCCG
>JAFGIF010000124.1 GCA_016929755.1 Deltaproteobacteria bacterium
ATTGAAACTCAGTTTGAAGGATGATCCCCTGTGGCCCGATGTACCGAAGGAGACCTTCTGGGCAGGCTCCTTAAAATCGGGCTGGTCGTGATAATAGGAACTCACCAGACGAGGGATGTTGACCAGTATTTCCCGGGGAGCGGATTTGCCCGCCAATGCATTTTGTGACATTACATCCCTCTTCCTTGAAACAATCAACACACATGAAGACTTAAACGAATATCCTGTTTTCCCATACCATTATAAAAGAGATGAATCCATATCACAACCGGCCTTTGCTCAGTTTTCTTTCCATTACCGCACAATACAGAACCGGAATAACAAAGATTGTAATGATCACCAGCAGCATACCGCCGAATGACGGGATCGCCATGGGCACCATGATATCCGAGCCACGCCCTCTGGATGTCAACACCGGAATCAGGGCCAGGATTGTTGTGGCCGTGGTCATCAGACATGGCCGTACCCGTCTCTGGGCGGCTTCGATAGTTGCCTGCCGCACTTGTTGAAATGTTTCGGGCACTCTGCGTTCGAACGACTGATTCAGGTAGGTGGCAATTACCACCCCGTTGTCCGAGGCGATCCCGAAGAGTGCCAGAAAACCGACCCAGACAGCCACACTCAAGTTTATAGGGTGCACCTGAAAAAGTTCACGCATGGACACGGTAAAGATCGAAAAATCCATGAACCAGGATTGGGCATAAAGCCAGATCAAAATAAAACCCCCGGCCCAGGCCACGACAATACCGGAAAATACCATCACCGAAGTAGAGACCGATTTAAACTGCAGGTATAGAATAGTAAAGATAATGAACAGGGCCAGCGGCAGGACGACTCTGAGCGTTCTGGCTGCACGCACCTGGTTTTCATAGTTGCCGGCAAAATTAAAACTGACACCTGGGGGAATTTCAAGTTCTCCGTTTTCAATCTTGTAGTCCAGGTAATTACGGGCCTGCTCAACCACATCGACCTCGGCATATCCCGGTCGCTTGTCGAAAAGCACATAGCCCACCAGAAAAGTATCTTCGCTCTTGATCATTTGCGGCCCTCTCACATATTGGATATCCGCAATCTGGGCCAGCGGGATCCGGCTCCCGTCGGGTGCAGGGACCAGGATACGTCCGAGATCCTCTATCGTATCGCGCAACTCTCGCATGTAGCGGATACGCACAGGGTAACGCTCCCGACCTTCGACCGTTGTGGTTATCATGCGGCCGCCGAATCCCACCTCGATTATATCCTGCACCTGTCTGACCGATATACCGTAGCGGGCGGCGGCAGAACGGTTTATGACAATCTCGATATATGGTTTGCCCACGATCCGGTCCGCAATCACGGCTGAAGGATTGATGGACGGAACTTCTTTCAATAGTCTTTCCAGATTGAACCCGACCTGCTCGATAACCTCGAGCGAGGGACCACGCACTTTAATCCCCATGGGAGCCCGCATGCCGCTCTGCAGCATCACCAGCCTGGTTGCAATGGGCTGGAGTTTGGGGGCCGAGGTTGTTCCAGGTATTTCGATCGCAGCGATAATGGTATTCCAGATATCATCCGGGGTCTTGATACCCGGCCATGCATCACGATCATCATTCAGATCAGGGTCAAGCGCAGGCCGCCATATGCGAAACGGCTTGCCCTTATCATCCGGAATCAGTCGGCCCTCTTCATCGCGTACGAAACTTCCCTTAACGAGATATGGTTGTCCGTCCGGGGCGTAAACAGGGCTTCCGCTTTGATTACGGAAGAAATCATCCTTATCAGAGTCGAATTTAAAGGTGAGCTTTTTTCCCTTTGAATCAAGCAGATATTCGCTCCGGTAGTTGATAACCGTTTCGATCATGGAAATGGGTGCCGGATCAAGTGCTGTTTCCGCCCGGCCCAGCTTGCCTACAACCGTGCCAACTTCAGGAATATGCCTGATAGTCATATCCTGGTGCTGAAGCACATCCAAAACTTCATCGATGGATGCATGCGGCATGGTGGTGGGCATAAGCAGGAATGATCCCTCATCCAGCGGAGGCATGAATTCCTTGCCAAGACCGGGAAACTTGTGGGTAATGTACGATACCGGGGCTAACCGCTTCGCCTCCAGTGGCAGCCAGCCAAAAAAATAGTTAAATCCCAGCCAGACAAATCCACCCAGTACAATCATAAATACAGGAATGCTTAAAAAGGCTGTCTTGTGTTCAAGGCACCAGGTAAGCATAGGAATATAGAAACGCTTGAGCAGTAAAATCAGAACGAGTACCGTGCCGATCACTACAGCAACGAAGATAAAATTGCGGGAATATCCCCTTTCCGGGCCCAGTGGTTGCCAGTGATCGGAGAGGATAACCCCGACCATAACGACAAAGATAAAGGAAACGATCAGAGTCTCGTGCTTGAGCACCGATTGGGGAACCAGTGGTTTGACCAGATGATACACCCCGATAAGGATCACAACCAGTCCGATCCACCAGGATACCAGAACCATAACTGCTCCGCCCGCCCCGATCAGAATGAGAAGGGAGACGCGTTTGAGAATTTGTGTTTCGAATCTGTGGGTAAAGAGCACATGGGCAAAAGGCGGGATTATCATCAGTGCCACGATCACCGAAGCCAGCAAAGCAAAGGTCTTGGTGAATGCCAGCGGCCTGAAAAGCTTGCCCTCGGCTCCGGTCATGGTGAAAACCGGCAGAAATCCTACAATGGTGGTCATAATTGCGGTAAGCACGGCGCTGCCCACTTCCTGCGCACCTGAAAATATCACCCCCAGGTGATCCTGCCCCGGTTCGGCCTGATCCAGCTTTCTGAGGATATTTTCACTGATAATAATTCCCATGTCCACCATGGTACCAATAGCGATCGCAATGCCTGAAAGCGCAACGATGTTGGCGTCCACCCCAAAGAGTTTCATGGCGATAAAACACATCAGAACCGCCAGTGGCAGGAGCCCCGAAATCAAAAGAGAGCTCCTAAGGTGCATGACCATCAGGATAATCACAATAATGGTGACCAAAATTTCTTCAATCAATGCGGTGTTGAGAGTTTCCAAGGTCTCATATATCAGACCGGTACGGTCATAAAACGGCACTATCGTCACCCTGCTGAAAGTACCATCGGGCAGAACCTTTGAGGGCAACCCCTGCGAGATTTCCCTTATCTTGGTTTTGACATTATTAATGGCCTTGAGCGGGTTCTCGCCATGCCGTACTACCACAACCCCGCCCACGGTTTCGGCACCTTCCTTGTCAAGAGCACCTCTGCGAAGGGCCGGACCCAAGGTAACATGGGCAACGGTTTTCAGGTAGACAGGAGTATTGTCTCTGACCTTGATAACCGTATGTTCAAGATCGTCTATGCTTTTCAGGAATCCCACACCCCGGATGACATATTCCACCTTATTGACTTCAATGGTTCGTGCACCCACATCGATATTCGATTTCTGCACTGCGGCCACAACCTCGTTCAATGTCACCCCGTAGTAACGCAACACCAAGGGGTCCACGTCTACCTGATACTCCTTTACAAAACCGCCTATCGAGGCCACTTCACTGATGCCATCGGCCGACATCAGGGCATATCGCACATAGTAGTCCTGAATGGTTCTCAACTCATGCAGATCCCAGCCCCCGGCAGGTTTTCCATTTTCATCGCGGCCTTCCAGGGTGTACCAGAATACCTGTCCCAGGGCGGTGGCGTCCGGACCAAGACTCGGCTGCACCCCGGACGGAAGAGCTCCGGCCGGAAGACTGTTCAATTTTTCCAATAGTCGCGATCGTGACCAGTAAAAATCAGTACCTTCCTTGAAAATCACATAGATTGTTGAAAAACCGAACATGGAGTAGCTGCGGACCGATTTTACCCCAGCTATTCCCAACAGAGAAACCGTTAGCGGATATGAAATCTGATCCTCAATATCCTGAGGCGAGCGTCCCATCCATTCGGTGAAGACAATCTGTTGATTCTCACCGATATCAGGGATGGCGTCAACCGGCACAGGATTACGCGGCAGGAATTCGATCTTCCAGTCAAACGGGGCCACCATGATGCCCCAGATAATCAGAAAAATCACTGCAAGCAGTACAATGAACTTATTCTTCAGACACAACCAGATAATAGAATCGATAAAAGAACGCCGCGATTGTTCTGTGTTCGTATTCATCCTGTTTACTTGTAAAACAATCCTTTACTTTGAAGACTTAAGCGTCTCTACCAGATCGCCGCACTTGAGCATGGATGCACCGTAATAGGGGTTTCTGATTTCCTGTGTGTCCTGGAGCCAGTCGGCTCCCCTGTTGCCAAATGCCATCGGGCAATGGAAACGATATGCAATAAAATCATGAGCAAAGCCGAATTTTACAATTGAGTTGATCAGGGCCTGCGAGAATATGTCAAAAGCAGCCCTGGCATCAGCGATGGATTGAGCCCCTGTAAGCCCGGAAGCCCCGTTGTTTAATTTTTTCAACTCACTCATCCACTCCACATGGGCCGCATGGGAAAGGAGTGACATATCAACCTTTTCGAGGGATTGCTCTAATATTTCGACGGATTTTTTTGCCGCCTTAAAATCATCACCAGCAAGTGCGGCCTGCACACTGAAATAGACTTTGACAACCTCACCAAGCTGTATTCTGAAGGCCTGCGGCGTCTGATACGCTACACCGGCTGCCGTATTTTCGTGCGTGTCGCGTGTATCAGTCTGCGCGGCGAGAGCTTGGGTCGTCATGGCCTGTGCATCCCCATGGTGATGTGCAGGAGCCGAGCCGCCTTCAGGGCTCATCATGCTCGGCTTACCCATGATCTGTGCTGAACTGTCGATCTTAAAGTTACCGTTTACCACTACCTCTTCGTCCTCAATCAAACCCGCGTTCACTATGTAATACTGCCCTGCCCTTGGTCCTAGTTCGATCTCACGGCCCTCGAATACCCCGGGTTTATGGGCCGAGACCACATACACGACAGCCCTCTTTCCGGTAATAAGCGGGGCAGAGACAGGAATCACCAGAGGTTCGGAGGCCTTACCAGTCATTTGTCGGATATAGCGCTTACACACTTCTTCATCCGCATACACGGTTGCATGAACCAGCATTCCGGGTTTCAACACGCCGCCGGGATTCGGAACATCCACCCGGACTCTGACCGTCTGGGTCTTAGGATTCAGTACAGGATCAACAAAAGCCACCGTCCCTTTAAACTGACCGTAGGGACAGCCGGGAACAATAAACACAACTTCCTGGCCGCTTGAAATCCAGGGAAGGTCTTCTTCATACACATCGAGCATCAGCCAGACCCGGCTTAAATCGGCAATGGTATAGATGCGCATTCCGGTTGTTACATACATCCCCTCTATCGCATGCTTTTCCACTACCACACCGCTCAATGGTGATAGAATCGTCATATGATCTGAAGAAGATTTGCGCTTGATAATCTCACTGATCTGACTAGAGGTAAAACCCCAAAGCCTGAGCTTTTCCCGGGCGGCATCGAGCGTTGAGAGCACGGTCTGCCTGAAACCTGACAGGGTAGTACTCTCAAGAATTTTTTGGGCCTCGATCAATTCCTTCTGGGCTGAGAGAAGCTCGGGAGAGAAAATCTGTACCATGGGATCGCCTGCCCTGACTTGAACGCCGGTAAAATCCACATAAAGCTTGTCAAGACGCCCCGGGAACCGTGATGTAATCGAACCCAGTCGGGTCTCATCAAAATCAATCTTGCCAGCCAGCCTGATCTCGGATTTCACAAACTTGCGTTCAACCGGTGCCACCTGAACCCGGGCCAGATAGATGGCATGGTCTGACAGTGTCAGCTCACGAAGACCTTCTTGTTTTGACGATGTTTCTTTTTTTACCGGAATAAGATCCATGCCGCAAATAGGACAGTCACCCGGCTCGGGCAGCAGGATCTGGGGATGCATGGAGCAGGTCCAAATAACATCCTGGTCTTTGAGTATCTCCCTTCCATTTTCTTCAGAAGCTACAGGGATTACATCCGGAGATCTGACCATGGTCCCCAAAAGAAAGGCAAACGCCATTAGCACGACAATACCGACAACCTTGCCCGCTTTTTTTGTTTTGTTTTGTTTATCGACCATTGATTCTCTCCATTATGCTGTCTTCCTCTACTTATCTGGAAACTCCAACCGGAAAGAAGTGACCTGTTTTTACCTATTGACCTTACATCGCTATTTCCCTGCTCTTCAGGGGATTGATCCACCTGCGATCATCTCCAGTTCAGCCCATGATTTTGCATGATCGGTCCGTGAGCGCTCATAGGCAAGTTGCAGATCGAGCAGGGTCTGCTGAGCATCAATCAGATCCAGAAAATCCGATGTGCCTGCAGCAAAGCTCTGCTGGGTGATACTTAGCAGTTGTTGCGCCTTTGGAATTAATGATTCCCGGTACAATGCCATTTTTCTGCGTGCATCACGCAATCTGAAAATGGCCATTTCAAGTTTTGCAATAAGTTCGTTTTCCTTTTCCTGCCGTTTTCCGTAGGCTGCCTGATATTTAGCTTGAGCTTCATTGCGGCCGGCATTGTATTTTCCGCGCCAGATAGGCACATTTAAAGAGATCGTCCCCAGGATCGGGTCTTTGCCGCTGTCGTCAACCCCCGGCATTCGGGCTTCATCAGTATAGATGTAGTCGAATCCCAGCGTGACGTCCGGATAAAAGTCTTTACCGGCAAGTGCTATGCCTGTTTTCTGAGAGGCCATGCTGGAATCAAGGGCCTTAAGTTCCGGATTGTGTTGTCTGCATAACCCTTTGAGCTGTTCATCATCGATTGCAACTTCCTCTATGGTAATACTTTCCGGCACCGTCATAAGGGAACCAGGCGGCCTGTCTAGAATGGCGTTGAGATTGGCTTTTACCGGCATCACCTGTTCTTCCAGATTGGATATCTTTTCATCTATCCTGGCCAGTTCCACTTGAGATTTGATCAAGGCTGCATGCTGTGCACTCCCAACCTCATAGCGGGTGGAGACAACCTTTTCAATAAATGAGAGCAACTCACGGTTTTCCTGTTCGATCCGGACCGCCCGATTGAGATAATACAATTCATAGTAGTTCTGCTTGATCTGATATAAAAGACTGATCTTCAGGGCTTCATAGGCCTGCTGAGAACTTTGGGCTCTGCTGCGGGCAACATCCTCCCGGGCAGAGAGCGTACCCATCCAGGGGAATGACTGCTGAATTCCGAATCTATGACGTTGCGGGCCTACCCGGGTTTCTACCTCTTCAATGTAATACGTATAGCTTAATCGCGGATCAGGCAATGCTGCGCTCTGCGAAACTTTTTCCAGTTCAGCCTGCCAGCTTTCATATGCCGCCATAAGGCCCTCATTGTGAATAGCCGCGTAAGCCAGATAATCTTCAAGTGTGGAATCTTCTGAAAGTACGACCTTAGATTGATAATCCGGAAGTTTTTCATTCGAAGCTATAGGCAGGGTTGATTCGGGCAAATCCGGTGTTTTGCCTGCTTTTAGGCCGGCACAGCCAGTGATTAGAAATGCAACACTGAAAACAATACATATACAACATATTCCGGATATTGTTCTTTTGATTAGAAGCTCAAAATCCATTTGGATCTCCGCTTATCTATTAATCGCAAGGAATCATTCCCGGGTGTGAATATGTATAGCAACAATAATAAATAATAATAAGAAGTTCCCCTTTTGGAATAGCGGCTCAAAAAAATACTTTTCAATCAGGAGGGGGGTGCTCTTGGTGTTGTTTTTAACAATGCGGAACCGGTAATTGGATCTATACCCATATACATAGCTAAAAAGCGTATTCAGACCTCCAAAACTTCAATCCCATACCACCCGCATTATTTTCGGCCCTAGTGAATACGCAGGCACTTCATCAGCCAATGGTTGAAGTCACCACCTGAAAATGATTTTAGAATTTCTACTCGCTCGA
>JAFGIF010000125.1 GCA_016929755.1 Deltaproteobacteria bacterium
TTATTTAATGCTGATCAATAAGGAGGATAAAATGGAAACAAAACCATCTGCTGAAAAACAAGATTTGCTTGACCGTTACGCCTATCGTTTTGGCCCGATGCGCCTGAGAACCATGCAACATCTTTGCCTGGATGTCTTTGAAACCGAGCGAAGCGGTTGTTATTCGAAAGATATCGATGGCAAAAAATATCTTGATGCACTTTCAGTCCAGGGTATTTTTAACCTTGGCAGGCGTCACCCCGTTATTGTCGAGGCAATGAAGAAAGCTGTTGATCACCTGGACATCGGCAATAATTTTTTCATGTCTGAAGAACGATTGATTTTTGCTGAAAAACTTGCCGAGACAACACCGGGGGACATAAACTGCTTTTTCTTCAGCTCCACAGGATCAGAAGCAGTGGATCTTGCCATAAAGATTGCCCGCGGCTACACCAGCAGGCCGGGAATTATTTCAGCAAATGAGTGTTACCACGGGATCACAGGATACGCTCTTTCGACAAACGGCAATCCGGATTACACGGTACCATTTGGTCCGATGATGCCCGGTTTCAGCCGGGTTCCATATGGCGATATCGATGCGCTTCAAAGCGAAATTTCCGATGAAACAGCTGCGGTTATTTTTGAGCCGATGATCAGTGAGGCCGGCCTGTTGCTGCCGCCGGATGATTATTTTGCCAAAGTGCGAGAGCTTTGCGACAAAAATGATTCGCTGATGATCATTGATGAGGTCGTAACAGGTTTGGGAAGAACGGGCAAATTCTGGGCAATTGAACATTATGAAGGAGTTGTGCCGGATATTATGGTTTCCGGCAAAGGCCTTACTGCCGGAATGTATCCCATGGCCGCGACCATGTTTACGGAAGATGTGAGCGATTTTTTCCTCGCCTATCCCTTTAGTCACTATTCGAGCACGGCCGGCTCTGATATCGGGTGTGTCGTCAGTGCGGCCATGATTGATGTGATTAACCGCCCCGAATTTCTTGAGGCTGTAAACGAAAAAGGGGCCCTGCTGGCCAAAGGATATGAAGAATTATTAACATTATTTCCCGATGTACTGGAAAGTTATGTCCAGATCGGATTAAACACCGCCCTGCTTCTGGATGATCCGTCGGGTGGTTTTCGCATGAACCGGTATCTGGGGGAAGAAGGTGTTTTCGCACTGCTCTCTACGAACAACACGGCTGCAATACGAATTCAACCACCCCTGATTATCTCTAACGAAGAAATAGGCAAGATTCTTGATGCATTGCATGTATCGCTGAAAAAATTATCCCTGAAATAAAAAAGGAGGAACCAATGGCTACAATTCAAGAAACCCTGGACGCAGCCAATGATTTTCGTAATAAAGTAAATGAAAATAAAAAGATTCAAAAACTCCTTAAACGCTGGAGCCCCCTCATCCACTTTGAGACAATGAATGATGAGGTCAAGCTCTCTCTCGATATCACCGGAGGCGAGATTGCCACTGTAAATGATGGACATATCGGTGATGCTGACCTGGTTATAACATTTCCTGATTCTGATGAACTGCATGATATGTTTTCCGGCAGGATGAATCCTACGCAGAAATACCTCAATGGTGATATCCGGGTATTGGGCCACCAGGCAGATGTTATCAAGCTTGATACCATCACCATGATTCTTTGGCCGGAACTCTAGTTATGGCCGGCTTAAAACGTATTCTGAAAACACCCTCGGTCGCTTTTGCCGGTGCCGGCTTTGCATTTGCGACAATGTCGATTGTGGCCGATGTGCAGGTTGCCTCTTTTATGCCCGGCAATACAGGGTGGATTGCAGTTTTGACCGGGGCTGTCGTATGTCTGCTGGCGGCAAGCTGCTTCGGTGAGCTGTCCGGAATGTTCCCCACTTCCGCAGGCGTGAGGGTTTACATTCAGAAGGCTTTCAATGAAAAGCTTGCCACTACACTATCAGGCGCCTATATTTTTACTGTAATTGCAGCATCAGGGGCCGAGGCCTATGTCTTTGGCAGTGTTTTTCAGGCCCTTATTCCTTCCGGACCTCCATTGTGGATCTGGATGCTTCTGGCGTTTGTAGTTGTCGGGTTAATAAACTACCGGGGGATTGAACTTTCTTCCGGTGTCCAGAACCTGCTGAGCCTCACCATGTTTATCTTTTTGGTTTCAGCCAGCCTGGCTGCTCTGATGCAATTTGGCATACGGTTTGATAATTGGTACAACCCTGTAGCGGATGGTGCCACTGTGGGAGGGTTTATAACAGCAGTTGCAATTGCAATTTTCCTGTATGCGGGTTTTGAGTGGGTTACTGCCTTATCAGAGGAAACAAAAGATCAAAGTGTAATACCAAAAGGCATGGTCGGGTCTATTATTATTCTATGTATTGTGTATGCACTCTTAAATGCCGCTCTTGTCAGCGCGGTGCCAAAAGAAGTGCTTACCGGTAAAGAACCATGGATAGACGGGCTGTTTTATGGAGCCAGGCCGCATGTTGTCTTTATTAAAGTTGTCTTTGGTCAGTACAAAGTCTTTGGCTTAATCGCAGTGGGATGTTTGAGTTTTTTAGCTTCCATGACCTCTTTCAATGCAGGGATAATGACCACATCACGCTTCCTGTATGCCATGAGCCGCGACAAGGCTATGCCGAAGTATTTGAGCAAAATTCACATGGAATATTTCACCCCTTATGCTGCGGTGATCACCCTGGTCGTTATTGCGATAACCAGCTCGCTGCTGTTGTATGCTTTCGGCGGATTCGATTCTTTCACCTTTACCGTAGCAGGGAGTGAAACCATGATATACGTGATGGCTGCATTAAGCGTGATGAAGCTGCGTAAAAAATCATCCGATTTGAAAAGACCTTTCCGGGTAGCCGGATATCCCATCACCACAATTGCCATGGCAGTGATTTTTTGTTTGCTGTGCGTGATGGTGTTTGCAACCCCCGAGGCTGAGGCACGGATTGGATTAGCTATACTGCTCGTTATAATCGCGGCGATGTCGGTGCATACGATATTTATAATTCCTTATTTCAGGAGGGCTTCAAAATAGAA
>JAFGIF010000126.1 GCA_016929755.1 Deltaproteobacteria bacterium
CCATCCTGACGGCCAAGACAATACTCCGGCAGCAGTGGAATCTTACCTCCCCCACCGGGTGCATCGATGACATACTGCGGAATTGCATAACCACTCGTATGTCCGCGAAGCCCTTCGATCATCTCCAGTCCTTTGTTAACGGAAGTCCTGAAGTGTGCCGAACCGAGTATCGGATCACACTGGTACAGATAGTACGGACGTACCCGGATCCTTAGAAGCCCATGAAAAAGGGCCTTCAGGGTTTCAACGGAATCATTGATACCTTTGAGCAGCACAGTCTGGCTTCCCAGAGGAATGCCCGCATCGGCCAGGAGATTACAGGCAGCACAGGTTTCAGGCGTCAGCTCATCCGGATGAGTGAAATGAATGCTCAACCACAAAGGTCGGTATTTCTTCAGTATCCTCAGCAACTTCGGCGTTATCCTCTGAGGTAAAACCACCGGAACCTTTGTTCCGATCCGCATCATCTCAACATGAGGAATCCGGGCAATACTTGAAAGCAGATATTCGATCTGACTGTCGGGCAATGTCAAAGGATCACCCCCGGAAATGAGCACATCCCTCACCTCAGGAGTTGCCTCAATATAGGCGATTGCCTGCTGCCATTGGGCAAGTGTGCCTTTGAAATGTTCATGATTTCCCACCATACGTGATCGTGTGCAGTAGCGGCAGTTGGTGGAACAGAAACCCGTGGTTAAAAAAAGAACCCTGTCCGGGTAGCGATGCACCAACCCGGGTACGGGACTCTGGGAATCCTCCCCGAGCGGATCAAGCGCTTCACCAGAACTCACAAGATATTCATCGGCTACGGGAATTACCGATCTTCTGATTGCCTGCTCAAAATCATTTCTATCCAAAAGACTGGCATAATAAGGTGTGATTCTGAGGGGCATTCCTTCTGAATATCCAAGAATCCCACGATATTCATTCTCAGAAATTTTTATAATGCGCCGAATCTGATCCAGGCTGCATATGCTGTTACGAATCTGCCAATGCCAGTTAGACCAATCGGCATGCGATACACCAGGATAAAACTCACTCAGAAACTTGCCGGAATGAGGACTGACGGGAATCCGGTTGGAGAAAAACAGCTTGTTCGGTTCATTGGCGACACATAGGTGTCCTTCGGGCAGGGCCTCTTTAAGCGATGGAGGTTCGTCGACCTGTTCGGTTGCCAAGATATCGGAAGACTTGGACTTTTCCGACGTATACTGACTATTGTACTGCATTTTATTACCCCCTGTGGGTAGAATATAAACTTCTCACGACTTCATTCTGCAAGGTTTTGGCAGAAAAAAAGATCTTGAACAAATGAAAGACGGACAGTGAATATATTCTCATATTTGTGATGAGACGGCTCTCGCCGGCTCCTCGCTCTTTATATAACAATGATTCTGGTTCATTTTTCTATCTGTCCTGCCTCATTTCTTATCGGCTTAGGCTCTCTATAGAGTTTAACTTTTTGTTTTTCCATTATGCCTTTTATTAAAAATTGCAAGCATATTCTTGTAAATTTATCGACCCATCGAAGAATATTTTTTCATCTTATTTTACGGCTAGTTACACAGCAGATATCTTTGTATCGATTTGGAGAAAAAACAAGCTGTTTTCTATAATAATACCAGCAAATATTCCACTGAAAATTCAGCCCATGTTTGCCAGACATTTTCGTTCAATCGTCCTTTCTTTCGATCCGACTGAAATTTTCCACATGTAGAAAATCCTTCCCATCTTTTGTACTGATAAAACCGCTCAAGATCATTTCAAGGCCTACAAAATCTTTCAGTTCGTCCCCCTTCCGGTTATTTTCCAGTAAAAACTCCTGTTCTTTATGAGTTGATACAGCAATCGTGATTACTTCCCCATGTTCGTCCCAGTCGGCTGGGATAATAATACCCTGGACGGAAATTAATCCTGTCATCCTCGCCAATTTTCTCTATCCTTTGTAATACATTATTTAATTTCATATGAAAAAGACGTGCCAATTTTGCATTGCAGGTATTTTTTTTCTAATTATTGTGCAAGTCTTCGGTTTCTGATCATATTTGCGACTTGCTATACTGATTCCAAATAAACCGATTCGAAAGGCCCATGCAATATCGGTTTCTGGAATTCAAATGGATTAGAGCTTCATTTTTTATATTGCACTCAACATTTGTTTTCCCTAATGTGTGCACAATACAACTTACTAAGACCTGTATTTGGTGAGACAGCGTTGACTGCACATAGAAAAAACAGAACCGGCATCTCTTACTTTCCAGAGCGCCAAGGAGGCCTGGGTGAAATACATCCTGGTGGCATCTCACAATAAAGCTGATCGTGATCTGATCCGTTCCGGTCTCGGAACCGAATACATCGTCGAGCTTGCGGTTAATAAAAATACCTGCCTGGATAAATTTAAGAAAAAGCGCTATGAGTTTCTTTTCATTGATATTTTACTGCTTCTTGATTCATCCCCCCAAAAAAATTATTCCCTGGTTTTACAGCAGTTTCTGGAGGTATTTCCCGCAGCCCAAATAATTACCATGTCGTCCCAGGAAATGATCAGAGATGCCGTTATGACTCTCAAGGCCGGTGCAAGCAATTATCTTACCTATCCAATTAATCCTGTTGAAGTCAGACATGTTGTGGAAAGTATTCGCGAGTTCTTGATTGTAAACTCAGAGCTCACCTATCATAGAGACAAGGTACGGCAGAATGGTTCCCCTGAAATTATTTCGTCAAACAACCCCTTAATGAATCAGGTATTCAAAAAAATCAGTTCGGTAGCTCCGACCAAGAGCACGGTGCTGTTAATCGGAGAAACCGGCACCGGCAAAAACCTTATGGCTAAACGCATCCACCTCCAGAGTAACCGCAGAGAAGGACCGTTTATCAATGTACATTGCGGTGCAATCCCGGATACGCTGCTTGAAAGTGAAATGTTCGGCCATGAAAAGGGTGCCTTTACCGGTGCCGTACGGAGAAAGCTGGGCAAATTTGAAATCGCCCGGGGTGGTACTATTTTTCTCGATGAAATCGGAACCATTACACCCTCCGCCCAAATCAAGCTTTTACAGATATTACAGGACGGCACTTTGCAGCGCCTCGGGGGGGAAGAACCCATTGAGACAAATGCGCGGGTTATCGCCGCCACGAATATTGATTTGAAAGAATCATGCGAACAAGGACAATTCAGAAAAGACCTCTACTACCGGTTAAACGTTTTCCCGATTGAAATTCCGCCCCTGCGTGACAGAACCGAAGATATCCCTGTGCTCGTGGACGAATTCCTGCAAAAAATGAATCAGAAATATGCAAAAAAAATTGCCGGGATTCATCCCGAGGTAATGAATGCTTTTCAAATCTATCCCTGGCATGGAAACATACGGGAACTTGAAAATCTTATTGAGCGTGCCTACATTCTTGAAGTATCATTAATCCTTTGTCCGGACAGTTTTCCCCAGGAACTTTTCCCCAGCGAGAAACGATCTCCACTGAACGTGGTTGATGCTTCGCGCAACCTGGCTGATACCAGGCGCTATGTTTTAGAACAAACAGAAAAAAAGTATCTCGCAGAAGTTCTTTCAATGCATAGAGGCTGTATTAAAGATTCGGCCTTTACAGCAGGCATCACGACCCGCCAGCTGCATAAATTAATGAAAAAACATAATCTGAATAAAGAGACCTTTAAATCGGGAAAACCCCGATAATCAGAACTTATACTTCCGATTATATCGAAAACCGGAATTTATAATTCATATTAATTGACTCCCCAATCCGTTTGCAGCCCCATTGTCTGGCGAGCATACCTTTTTAAAAACCCGGCAAAACAAATGGATCAGCCGATTTTCGAGCAATTGCCCGAAATACGGAATTTACTCTGCCTGAATCCCCCTGAAAGATGGCATATCTCTTGCCCTTAAAAGAATCAAGAGAGTTGATACAACTTGCTCTCTGATAAAACCATGGAGGACGAAAATGACAAAAAGGACAGGCTGTTTTTCAATCAGTGTGTGCATCATTGCAATCGCTTTTGGAATCTTTGTAACGCAAGCATTCGCTGCTGAGATAACCGTTACCGGAACAGTATACGGCAACTATGAGATCGAAACCGATAATGGAGAGATCTACACTATTACCGCAGATACGATTGGCGACGAACTGGTCGAACTGGATGGAGCAAG
>JAFGIF010000017.1 GCA_016929755.1 Deltaproteobacteria bacterium
TCGCCTCGCCCAGTTCAAAGAACTTTTCCAGATCATGTTCAGACCAGCTTTGATCAGACGTACGCACCAACCATTCGATATTCAGACCAATGGGTATATCATCTACAACCTTCAAAGAGCGGGCCGTGGGGTAGAATGTGGTATACCCGAATCCCTGCAATCCCTTTACATCCCCATACAAATTCACAACAGGACAGGTGTAATCACCCCCGAGGAGTCGACTGAATGTATCAATAATAATGTCTGTATCGATCTCAATACCCCACTTTTCTAAAAAATCGCGCATTCCGGCATCATGCTCCGGCTCCAGGGCCACAAACATTCTGCCCCCCTGTTCGAGATATGTACCAAGCATCTCTTGTTCTTCAGAAAAAAGCGCGTTGCGGGGTCCTGCCAGTATCACGAGGTCGGCATCTGCCGGGACAGAGGGTTCCCGGACAAGAAAACATGATTTCACCATGTAGTTGTTAGCCTCCAAGGCATCCCTGAGTCCGGAGATCCCCTGTTTCTGATCGTCATCAAGGCCATTTTCCCCGTGGCCGGTGACAAAATACACAACCTTTTTCTTGTCTCTGAGCAATTTGAGCAAAGCACTGGTGATGCTTTCTTCAGTGATATGTTCGATCCTTTCCTTTCTACCCTTACCATATATGACAGCCTGCCCGTAACGCTCCACACCACATTGTTCAGCCAGGCCCGGTTTAACATCCGGGTCTATGATTTCAAATGTCATGTGCTTGCTTTGGAGTACATACAACTCAAGCAGACTCCTGGCGTTTTTTTGTTCCTGACCTTCTTTTTCAAAAACCTTGATTTCAACATCAAAATCCAGTGAATCAATAATACTGGCTGTCTTTGGATCCAGGGTATTCTCCCGCGCCATTGTCAAATCCCAGAGTGTGTTATGATTCAGGGCGATCAGGTAGATGATCACAACAATAGCGGCAAAAATGATAACAAGTAAACCCGCATGAAAAGTATAGGTCAAACTCTTACGCATTGCTATCCTCTCCAGGTACGGCGTTCAAGGATGCGCAGGGTCAGAAATAAAAAGAATAGAGTGAAGCAGAAATAAAACGCAATATCCTTCAAGGTCACCATACCCTTTAAAAAGCTGCCTAGATGACCGAGTAGTGAAATTTCCTTTAAAAATGTAGCTATTGGACCGGTGTTTATTGTGTTCGCGAACCATCCTATAGCCCAGAATCCCAGAATCAGACCCAAGCTGATAGATGCAGCGACTATCTGATTGCGGGTAAGGCTCGATGCGAAGACACCCAGGGCAAGAAATGCACTGACCATAAGGAGTAATCCTAAATATGAGGAAATAATCAGTCCCCAGTCTGCTGAAGTGATCAGGCTGATCAAAACCATGAGCACCAGCGTACATGCACCAATGACTACCAGAACCGTAAGGCCCGCCAGATACTTGGCGGCCAGGATCTGCAAATCGCTCAGGGGATAGGTGAAAAGAAGTTCTATGGTTCCCTGGGCCCTTTCTTCAGCATACAGCCGCATCGAGATAATCGGGATCAGAAACAGAATGAGCAAGCTCATATCTGCAAATAGCGGCCTCAACAGAATATCATTGAGGCTGATGCCCGTTGATATCTGATACTGGGCAATCTGAGACGCCAACAGACTTACGTAAACCATATTGTTATAAAAGAATATTCCGGTTATGCACAAAAAAATGCCGGCAACTACATAAAATATGGGCGATGAAAAATAAATATAGAGTTCCTTGGCATACACGCTACGCATCAGGCGTTATCTCCTCGGTAACCAGCTCCATAAACACCTCCTCGAGACTCATATCCTTGCGTGAAATCTCATACAGGTCAATCCCGGCTTCAACAACCCTTCTGGCCAGTTCCGGTCGCAGATCAATGTCCTTTATTGTTTCAACATTAAGCACACACGAATTGGAACTCGATACAGACAGCACCCCCTCGACCGAATTAATTATTTGCATGGTTTCATCTAAGTTATCTTTGACTTTCAGTACGATTCGCGCATTGTCCTGTAATCCGCGCTGCAGGCTTGATGTACTGTCTATGGCGACTATCCGGCCCTTATTGATAATTGCCACCTTATCACAGACCTGGCTCACCTCAGGCAGGATATGCGAAGACAGGATTATGGTTCGTGAGCTGGCCAAGTCTTTGATAAGCTGCCTGATTTCATAAATCTGTTTGGGGTCCAATCCCATAGTCGGCTCGTCCAGTACCAGCACGGGCGGATCACTGATCAGAGCCTGGGCCAGCCCCAGTCGCTGTTTATAGCCTTTGGAAAGGGTTCTGATAACCGCGCTGCGCACTTCCTCCAGCCCGCATTCGAATATGACCCGCTCCATGCAGGAAGAAATCTTTGAGCGCTTAATACCTTTGGCTTTTGCGACGAACCTGAGAAACGAGGTGGTCCGCATATCATGATATAGGGGAGTATTTTCGGGGAGATAGCCGATACAGCGGCGGGCCTTGATAGATTCCTTTACCGTATCATATCCCATCACGGTTACCACACCGGAGGTTGGAGGCATGAATGATGTTATGATCTTCATGGTAGTTGTTTTACCGGCCCCGTTCGGACCTAAAAAACCAAGGACCTCACCCCTTTTCACTTCAAAGGAGATATCCTGGATAGCAATAGTGCGACCATACGCCTTTGTCAGGCTGTCAATGGTTATCATCCGGTCCTCCCCATGAACTCTCAGTAAATTGTTGTGATCTCCCAACCATAAGATGAACAAAAAGTCAATCCCGCGAAAATGATGCCAAAGACGGTCTTGAACCTTTATGTCATACCGGTTATAGTATCGAATATACATTGATTATATTCTTTTTTTTGCAAAGGAGGGTTGCAAATGTTTGATGTAATTATAATCGGTGCCGGATACGGAGGAATGAGCGCAGCTGCCCTTCTGGCCAATGCCGGCAAACGAGTGCTGGTTCTCGAAGCTGCTTCCATAATCGGTGGAAGAGCGCATACTTTTCGTGATGATGAGGGCTTTATGTGGGAATACGGGGCTCATTCTCACAGGCTGCGTGAAAAAGGGATTGCAAACGAGGTTTTTAAACGTCTCGGGGAGGAAATAGAATTCATTCCTGAATCAGGGGATGCCAAGCTGATATTTAAAGATCAACTATGGGACAGGCCTGAAGGACCTTTGGGTTTTCTTACCACGCCCATGCTGTCCTTTTCTGCAAGAATCACACTTATCAGATTCATGCTGGAAATCAAAAAAGCCGAGGCGGCCAAGTGGTATGACAAAACCCTGATTGATTTTTACCATACCTGGTTTTCTAATCTGGAAGTTGAACAATTCCTGCCATTTATCGGCATGACCATCATGTGTCCCGACCCGCACAAGGTAAGTGCCGGTGAAGTCATCGACTTTATGCAACGCTTCTTCGCAGCCCGGATCGGAGTCGGAGAACCGGTGGGCGGTTCATCTCAGTTGTTTGGCAAGCTTACAAAATATGTAAAGAAAAAAGGGGAAATTCATCTTGATGAAAAGGCAACAGAACTGCTCCATGAGAACGGGCAGATCAAAGGAGTCGCCACTCAAATTTCAAATTATCAGGCCGCCAAGGTAATTTTCGCAGCCCGACTGCCCCTGCTCTTTGAAGTTGCTGATAAAAAACTGTTTCCCGAAAACTTTGTCAGTTACGCTACATCCATTGAGAACAGCTCCGGCCTTTCGATTGACTTTGTGACCGATCGCCCGGTCACAAACATCAAGGGCAGCGTCCTTGGCGTAGACATACCAATCTGGGCTAAATTTCAATCAAACAGTGATGCCAGCTTTACTCCCGCAGGAACTTTCCTTTCAACATGGGGAATAATGCTTCCGTGGGGATTCAATGGCGACCAGGCGATTGTCGATCAAACCGAAGACCGGCTCAAGCGGCTTATCGCCAAATTATTCCCGGAGATATTGTCCCATCTTATTAAGGAGCGTAAACTCGTGGTTCCGGTTATGAACGCCAATGTGCTCACGCCGCGTCAGTCGAAACCACACAGGCCGTCAGTTGAGAGCGAAACCTTAAGCGGGTTGTTCTTTGTCGGAGATACGGTTCAGGGCGATGGTTGCTCCGGTGACATCAGTTTCTCCTCTGCCATGAAGGTTGTGAATATAATACTCGGCTAAGCCTGAAACCATTTTTTCTAATAGTATGTATCCGTTTAATTTTATTAAGTACTTGATATGGAAGTCTTTTTTATCATTTTTGAAATGGAGATTAAGTAACCATGCATAGTGCCGCTGCATTTTTTGATATGGACCTTACCATCATCTGGGAAAATACCGGTCGTTCATCGGCTCGTTTTGCACGCTCTTTGGGGCTGGTTTCCAAATCGGATTTCATCCGGTCTGCCCTGAAAATGTTTCTGTACCGGTTAACGCTGCTCAACATTGAGAAGTGGTACGAAAATTCCGCGCAGAAGATTGCAGGCCTGTCAATCAGAGAGATGCAGAATTTCTCCTCTCAGTGGTTTGAGACAATGGTAAAAAAGACAATCTACAAGGAGGCCGCCCAACTTATTGATGACCACCGATCAAGAGGGCATCGGGTTGTGATTGTTTCAAACGCCCTGAACTTTATCGTTCAGCCGGTTGCACAATCCCTTGGTATAGCGGACATCATCTGCACTAAACTGGAAACCCGGGATGGAATTCTGACCGGAAAACTCATCAAGCCGCTATGCTATGGCCCAGGCAAACGCGATTACACCATAGCCTGGGCTGAAGACAATAACATAGATCTCGAACAGAGCTATTTTTATACCGATTCTCATTTCGACCGCCACCTGCTTGAGGTTGTAGGCTTCCCTGTGGCCACAAATCCGGACATACAACTCAAGCGCACGGCCCGCAAAAAAAACTGGCCGATCATATACTTTAAAAAAATCCCGGCATTTTAAGACATATCAAGAATAGCATATAACGGATTGCTCGGATGCGATGTTTCAATTCGAACATATCAAGATTGTACGAAAAGGAAAGATTGTCGCGAACCGGAAACCCTTACCCACAAACTATTAAGACAATACGAGGGATTATAAAAAAGGCCGCTGATAAATCAACGGCCTTTTTTAAGTGTTCAAATTTGTCTAGAATGCCTTTTTATAGAGCTTCAGAGCAATGTCATAGGTGAGTTCTTTGGGATTGTAGACATGGGCCCCGTCATTAACCGCTGCCTCGGCGATTTTGGGCAGCATATCCTCACTAACCCCTGCATCGCGCAACCTTGTGGGCAGTCCGGATATCTTGTTCAAACGTTCCAGAAGATTACGCACCAGGCTCACGGTTACCTGGGCCTGATCCGCCGGTTCCAGGTACTCGATAGAACCTCCCAGCACTCCGGAGAGTTCTGCAATATATTCCGGAATCATGTCGAGGTTAAAATCAAGAACCCATGGCAGCATAATGCCGTTGGCAATTCCATGAGGTACATGGCAAACCCCACCGCAGGCATGTGCCAGGGCGTGTACCGCACCCACCATTGAGTTGGAAAAGGCAATCCCGGCCATCAGAGCGGCATTTGCCATGCCGAGCCTGGCCTCTTCATCCTTGCCGTTATCCGTTGCCCGCACCAGGTAGCGCCGGATGAGATCGATGGCGGCCTTGGCATATACATCGGTGACAGGATTTTTCTGCAAACAGGTATAGGCTTCCATGGCATGAGTCAGGGCATCCATACCGGTTGCCGCAGTAATTTTGGGCGGCATGGTCATGGTCATGCGGGGATCGATAACAGCCACATCAGCATAGAGTTTGTCAGACATGAATGCCATCTTCGCATTTGCTTCTTCATTGTAAATCACGGCCGCCTTGGTTACCTCGGAACCGGTGCCGGCCGTGGTGGGAACGGCAATCATGGGTTTCAGATCGGCCGTAATATTTTCCACTCCCTGCAGTTTAAGCAGGTCATCCGACCCTTCCGATATCACGATATTGGCACCTTTGGCCGTATCCATGGCACTGCCGCCGCCCACGGCAATAAAACAATCACAGCCCTGTTTTGAAAACAGCTGGGCAAGCTTATTGACGATCCGGTTGCTTGAATCCTGCGGTACTTCATCGAAAATGTAACCAATTTCAGCATCTGAATCGGCAAACGCGTCCTTGACGATATCAATCAGGCCAGCTCCGGCCACTCCTTTGTCAGTCACAATCATTGCTTTTTTGCAACCGAGAACACTCATCTCAAAGGGTATATTGCTCACAGCTGTCTGGCCAGAGAGTATTTTGACCGGACAATAAAACTGATAATAATTCGGTAGCATAATAGATCCTCCTTTTCTTAACTTGATTATCTCAATTTCTTTTTCCCTAAATCATGTGTTTTACTATGGCCGGCAATAATAAAGTATAGACCTTGGCCTTTGTAATCATTTGTGCCGGAGAGAGTTTCGGCGGAGCTTTGAAAATCTTCTTGAACATAATCGAGGGGAACAAATAAGTCTGAACAATCGCCATGGCTCTGGTAACCTCCATTGCATAGGCATTATTACCATTGATTATTACCCTGCACTCGGCTACCGCCTGGTGCGAACTCATCATGCCGGTAAAGACCAGCACCCCGGAATCAAGATTCTTGAACAGCAGCGAAATCTCGGGAGATAAAAGGCCTTTGCCCAGATAATAGATCATATCTCCTCGTTTCTCCAGGGTAATATACGGGCCTTTGGGAAGTACTCCCACTGCAAACTTACGTCCCTCATTCCATCCGGAAATCTCTGCTTTCATTTCAGGGACCATCTTTGTTACTAATTCAAAGGCAGCCCCTAGCGCATTAAGAGACGTATCGAGTAAAATGTATTTTGCCTTGGATTGAATCACGGGATAGTTGGGAATTCCCCGGATCAGGGCCAAGCCCTTCTGGACACTAAAATCCATTACAAAAACCCTCCTTTTCGTAAAATTATTTATTACTAATCAATTGCTGAATAATGTAGCATTTATTACATAACA
>JAFGIF010000127.1 GCA_016929755.1 Deltaproteobacteria bacterium
ATGCATGCAGCAATCCATGCAGGCTGGCGCGGGCTCGCCAAAAAGATTGTAATCAAAGGCATTGAAATGATGCAATCGCTGGGAGCTCGTTCGATCCGTATCAGCATCGGCCCCGCAATTGGACCGTGCTGTTATGAGGTAAAAAGAGATGTTATAGATGCACTGGCACCGGCCAGTATCAGTATCGTAAAGGATTCAATCTATCTTGACCTGTGGCAGGAAGCACTCAAACAGGCCATCGAAGCAGGAGTTCAAAGAGATAATATTAAAATTACGCGATTATGCACAGCATGCAATCAGGACAAGTTCTTTTCATACCGTCGGGATGGAAATAGTGCGGGAAGAAATATATCAGCTATAGGAGGAGATTCGTGGTTATTGCCGGGCTTACAGGCTCCATAGCAACCGGGAAATCAACCGTTGCCGCCATTCTTGAATCGTGCGGAGCCTTTATTATCGATGCGGATAAAATTGCTTATGATGTTGTCGCTAAAGGCCTGCCGGCATGGCAGGCAATTGTCAATCATTTCGGTAGAGATGTTTTGCTTGAAAACGACGAAATTAATCGAATTTATCTGGGTGATATCATTTTCAATGACCCGGGGCAGAAGCACATTCTCAATTGTATTGTACACCCGGAAGTATTTAAAGAAATGGAAAGGCAACAGTGTTCAATCGAAAAAAATCACCCGGGTGCAGTTATTATTCTGGATGTGCCCCTGCTGATCGAATCGGGTTTGCACCAGAGTCTGCCGGAAGTGATCGTCGTTTACGTACCTGAAGAAATTCAGATTAAAAGGCTTATGTCACGCAACAAGTTCTCTCATTCTGAAGCCCTCTCCCGGGTACGCTCGCAGATGTCGATTGAAGAGAAAAAAACGCATGCAACCATTGTGATCGACAACAGCTCAAACATTGAAAAAACAACATCACAGACCTGTGAAATTTACCGCTTTCTGAAAGAAAAATATGGTACCAGTCGGGAATGAATACTCTTTTATAAACAACACACCATATATGCCCTGGAGAGACCATTTTTCGTAGAAAAACATTAAAACCAAAATGTTTTTCCAAATATTTTTTTTGTTGTTTGGTTGACTGATGGATGTCATGTATGGCAACCCATATAAGTATTCTTGTGTAAATTGGAGGATAAAATGATCCCGATCGGGTTTATCGGCACCGGCAATATGGGTGAGGCAATCATCTCCGGAATAATCAAAGCCGGGTTATTGCCTGCCGCAAGTATCGTTATATTCGACATCAGCGAACAACGCACAAAAAAGATCACTTCCAACCTCGGAGTAAAAGTCGCGTCAAGCGCCTCCACTCTGGCCGATCAGGCCGAGACGATTATTCTGGCTGTCAAGCCAAATACGATCGCTGCCGTTTTGACAGAAATAAAAGACAACGTACATGGTAAACTCATAATCAGCATCGCCGCCGGTATCACTACGGAAACGATCCTGAATATTCTGGGAAAAGATGCCAGGGTTATCAGGGTAATGCCGAATACACCCGCCCTGGTACTTGAAGGAGCATCAGCTCTAGCACGTTCGGCGGCATGCACTGATACTGATTTTAAAACAGCTCAGGCCCTGTTCTCGTCGGTTGGACAAACGATAGAAATATCGGAAAAACTCATGGACGCAGTGACCGCACTGTCAGGCTCGGCCCCGGCATTCTGTTTTATTTTCATGGAGGCCCTGGCAGACGGCGGGGTTAAGGCCGGTCTTCCCCGTGACCTGGCCCTCAAACTGGCCGCAACAACCATGAAAGGTTCAGCGCAAATGGTATTAGAGATGAACCAACATCCCGGACAGCTTAAAGACATGGTAACCTCACCATCGGGTACCACGATTGAAGGAGTTTCCGTGCTCGAAACCAAGGGCATGAGGTCCGCAGTAATTGAGGCCGTATATGCCGCATATCAGCGCTCAATCGAGCTGGGCAAATCTTCTGACAAGTAATTCCGTCCTTAAGCCCTTGATTCTTTTATAATTGATACGACTTCATCGATCGAGTCGGTCAGCGTAAAAATCGAGATATCATTTTGTTCAATCATATGATTGGCGAGCATGGTATTCTCTATCCACGAAAGCAAACCGCCCCAGTAGTCGGAGCCCATCAGGATTACCGGAAACGGTTTCATCTTGTCGGTCTGAATCAGGGTTAAAGATTCAAAGAGTTCATCCATGGTGCCAAATCCTCCGGGCAGAATCACATACCCGATTGCATATTTCAGAAACATGACCTTGCGTATGAAAAAGTAACGAAAATTAAGGTGCACATTGGTGTATGGATTTGGTTTCTGCTCGAAAGGCAATTCGATATTAATCCCAACCGATGTCCCCCCGCTTTCAAATGCACCCTTATTGGCGGCCTCCATAATACCCGGACCGCCGCCGGTGATTACGGCAAATCCTTCCTGTGCCAGTCTGGCTGAAAGCTTAGAAGCCATGGTGTAATAAGTGTCACCCGGTTTGGCCCGGGCAGAACCGAATATGGTAACCGCCGGCGGAAGTGCGGACAGGGTTTCGATCCCTTCCACGAACTCAGCCATTATGCGGAATACCCGCCATGACTCCTGGGGGCTTATTGCATCTATTACATATCGATTATCCTTCATGTCAGCTCCTCGCTCATTCAATCTTCTTTCTATTTAAAACCTGTGATAAAACATTATTCATTGTTCAATGATTGATCTACATATCCATACAACATGTTCGAGTGACGGGCAATACAGTCCGCAGGAA